>NZ_RZSL01000001.1:17623-70565 GCF_003997355.1 Mesorhizobium sp. M1E.F.Ca.ET.041.01.1.1
CGTTGCTGTTGCTTGGTGATGATGAACTCGGCCAGCAGCTCGGCATCCGAATGGCCTTCCCATAAGCCGAAGGAATCCTGAGTACGAATGAGCCGCAGGAGGCATTTGACGAACGGGGAAGCAAGGGCCTCGCCGTCCCCGTGGACAGCAGGGCCAACCGGTTCATGAGGAATTTCGCTTTTCCCCAATTTCAGTACTCCTCTTGAAGGACGATCTCTTTTTCTGCGATGTGTGGTTCGGGCGCTTGCGTGGGCGGGGAATGGCTTGGGCGAGCCGATCCCACGCAACAGTGTCCCGTGGCCGACCTCGAGCACGTCCACCAATGCGAGACCTTTCACCGCGGCGCGAACGCCTGCGCCGCGGTTCGACCCGAGGTAAACGCAATGGAAATTCCACCTGCCGCAAGCCGCGCACTTTTGCGGCATCGACGTTATTGCTGCGAAGTGCGCCTGGGCGGGCGGATTTGCCGGTGTTCAATTCCAATTGTCATGCCCTTCGCGATCCTTGCTCAGGAAGTGACAGCGTTTTGAGTTTCGGAAGTCTTGTTTTGCGGAGCCACACAGAGACCCGCGTGACAGGCAGGCTCACCCGTGTAGTTGGCCAGGGCTTGGAGCAACGAGGTGAGGTAGCGCTGTTTGGTTTGGTCCGGCACTGGCTCCGAATGGTCCAGCGATTTGATTGCCACCTCGATCAACTCGATCGCCCGGTCCTTGTTGCCGCTCTCGTAATAATACTGAGCGACCGGAAAGTAACACCCGAATTTAAAGTCTCCATCGCCTTGCGGAGGATTAAGTTCCAGGATCTGTTCGGAGAGCTCCTTGCCCATCGCAAAGCGATCATCATGCGGAAGATGGGAGTTGTCGATCGTGGGATGGAAGAGTTGGTTCAGCGCCATCACCACCCAAGACATCGCTTCGAACTTTTTGTTGATCGCGTCCTCGACCAATTCGCGCATAAGCGGCAAGCCGGTTTTGATGTCGCGCAGCTTGTGAAGCAGAATATCCGCATGAACCCGCCGAAAATCAAAAGAGTCTGGCATCACGGCGAGGCCTTCTTCGATGGCCAATAGTGCCGCTGCCCAATCCTCGTCCTGCATCGCCGGCCCAAGTTTGGCGTATATCGGCTGACTCAGCGACGATTCGCGCACACGCGAGATTCGCTTTGCATCGACGGCTTTCGCTTCATAGCTGCTGCGCCAGCTGCCGTTAAGGACTTTCGGCAAAACGTCATCGAGAGGTGCCGGGTGGCCGATATAAGCGATGTGGCCGTCGCGGTCGACCACGAACGAGGTGGGAATCCCGAACGAAGAGCTGGGTTCCAGCCAGAGCTTTTTCATTTCGCCAGTGCAATCGAACGCTGTCCGATAATTCAGATTCGGGAACTTCTCGGTCAGCCAGGCATCCACGTTGGTCCGCGCTTCGTCCGCGGTTGCAGCCTTTTCGCAAGCTGCGACTCCGATAATCTCAAATCCGCTGTCTTTATATTTCTCCTGCAGTTCGATCAAATGGGGCATGGCGTGGACACATGGTCGGCACCAAGTCGCCCAAAATTCAACGAGGTAGACCTTGCCGGGCCGAAGGCTCGTGAGGGGCTCGCCACGCAGCCAGTTCTCCACTTTCAGCGCAGGAGCCGGGGACCCCATACGCAGTTCCATCTTGGTGTCCAAAGTCATTCCACACCTTTCGTCTCTTTTGTCGCGGAATATTTTCCAGTCAAAATCGGACACGGTCTCGAGGGCATTGCTCCCTCTCGCTTGCTTCAGCGGAGCTCTCACCGTGTTGCCGCACATCAAGCACGGCAAAGGGCATGCCAACCCTTCTTAGCTTCGGCAAGCGCCGGTACCGCCTTGAATAAGCGAGCCCTAACACGGCCAGCTGACGTTAACCTGAATGTCGGCTTTCGACGGCTCACCTTAGCGGCTGCCGTTTAGGAAGGTGAGAGTTTGGCTGGCCCGCTGGCGATAAGACCGGCTTCGGCGTCCTGGAGTAGTCGCACTTCGGCGATGGGGTCGAAAGTGCGGGAGAGGCTCGGTACCCTTGCAGCCACCGCCGCATGTGGCCCGGCGTCATAATTCGCGTCGCGGTTGCCAACGGCGGCGTTGGGCTCGATCCACGTGGCGTTGAGCCCGACAGCACGTAAAGCTGCATCGTGATTGAATGCCCTTTGCTGTTTCACGCCAAGCAGGAGTCGCGCGACGCTACCTTGCTCAAGCGCGAGCAGAGCGATCTGACGCCGTAGGAATATTGCTCGTCCCGCTTTTGCCGCCAGAGGCGGAAATCTTTCCTGAATGCCACCGCCGATCATCAATATCGACGAATCATATCCCGCTGCCCATTTGTTCGACTCCGAGGTCGGGCCAGCACTCCGTCAAGGGACGGTTGATGAACCCTAGATGCTCGGGATTGGCGCATGGCGCGCGCCGCAGAAGGCTGTCAAGGATGCGGCGCGCTCGCCAGGCCAGCAGCCCAAAGTTCGGATCAGCCAGCCCGCGCTGTCCAAGGCAGGCGTTCTGAACGAAAAGGCGTCGGTCTCGCGGTCCGTCCCAGTACACCGAAAAATCCTCGCCGATGGCGAGCTCATTGCCGATCTGTTCGAGGCGATCTGCGATCGGTTCTAGGAAACCCGGCAGCGGTTTCTCGTACCCGGTGGCCAGGATGACGATATCGGCGGTTACTTCTCCGATGTTGTCCAAGCCGCGTTGCAGCGTGAGCCTGTGCCCTGCTCCGGCATTGATGCAGCGCGACACGTTGCAACTTGGCCGCAATGTGATCTCGCATTGGTGTGGCTCGAGAAAGGCGTGGTGGTAGAGCGCCTGATAGACCGCGCGCAACTTGCTTTCTGAAATGCCCTCGGAGGCAAGCGCGAAACGCCGCAGGAACAGCTGTCGATGCACCTCGCTCATCGCAGCAAAACGATCCGAGAAGCATGGCGTGAACAGCCCGTTTGTGAACGCGTGGTCGTCGAAAGGCATCTCGCGCGTCAAGACCCATGTGATCGCCGCGGGCCGCCGTTCTTTCGGCCGGCCGACAAGGTGCAGTAGCAGCTCGGCTCCCGACTGTCCGCCGCCAACAACGCAGACATGCTTTTTTTGCACCTCAGGATTGATGTGGGCCAACTCAGATGAGTGGAACAGGTTGGGTCCAGTCCAGCCATGAAACTGAGGCGGAATTTGCGCCTGCTTGCCTATGTCGATGACGAGGTTTCTTGCATCAAGGACCGCGTTGTCCGTCCGCACGCGAAACTCGCCGTCAAAGCGGATTTCGCGAACGGCCTCGCCGCCACGGACAAGCGGATTCTTCTGGAACGCCCAGTTGAGATATTGGGCGAACTCGGCTCTAAGCACCCCGTGAAATTGCGCATTGAGGAAATTGTAAAGACGCCCGTTCTCGTGGAGGTAGTTTACGAATGTGTAGGCTGATCGCGGATTGACCAGAGTAACCAGATCCTGGAAGTGGCCGACCTGGAGCTCCGCGCAATCGAAAGCGCTGCCTGGATGTCCTCGGAAATCGACCTCCCGGTCCAGGAACAGTGCCCCTTGCGCAATCTCTTCCTGTATCTGACACGCAAGGCTCAAATTAGATGGTCCAGCACCCACACCAATACAAAAGAGGTCCACTTATCCTTACTCCTCTAGGAGTGTTTTCCAACTCAGCGGCATGTTGACGTCGATTGCCGGGCATTGAGCAATGCGAACCTCACAGGCATGCTTGAGCCGCGGTCCCGACTGAGAGGACAGCAAAAGCGTGTGCCGCCTTCCAGGTCTTGGGCTCAATGTCGGCGGCATCGACAGCGGCGCGGCGTGATCCGAACCCAAGAGCAGAAGGAAAGTGTGTGATGCTGTCGCGCGGCTCTTCCGGATCTTACGGCGGCTTCTAGCGCCGGCCTCCACCCCAGGAGTGGCTGTTTCCCTGCCACGACGGAAGCGGCTCTTTCTTTCGAGGGGCGTAACCATGGATAACGGCTCTTAATGCTTTCGGAGACTCCCATGCATGCGGCGTGCCGGATAAAGACCTGTCAAACCAACGAGTTCGCGCAGTTCCAGCTCGTCTGGAATCCGACATTGTCGCACGCCCGACGATCGGGCAGGGGAAGCTCCGCGGCAGCGGCCCTTGCACACCGCAGGCTGACAGGGACAGCCGCCGATTTGACGCGCGTCCGGGTACTGATAAGGGGCCTTCCAACAGGGTTCGCGCACGAGGCGGGGTCTCCTGGTACACCCGCCCTGTGGCTTGGCTGCGGTCTGCTGCAGCCGTTCGTCTTTACTGCCCGTTGCGGACGATCTCGCACGAGTTGGTTCACGAGAGCGTCGTGAAGCAGTCGAGGCGTCCGGTTTGGCTCTGACAAGCGTCGCAAGATGTTCGCGGATCCAGCCATGTCTCCGCAATCCGACCGGTAACCGACGACGACTTCGGACTGGTTGGCGGTCCTACGACCTGATCGGTGTTCCTACGGAGCTGATCAGCGAGCCAAAAACAGCGGCAATGTGGTCTTCCCAAAGCTCCAGCTCGGCGGACCGCCGAAAATCCGCTCACGCAGCCCACGGCTGCCATAAGCACCCATAACCATCATGTCAGCACAGATGTCGTTCGCGTGCTGGGTCAGCACTGTGCCCGCCGATTTGCCGGCGCTCTTAAGCAGGTCAACGGAGACCCGAGCACCGTGCCGAGTAAGATAGGCAGCGATGTCAGCTCCAGACTGCGCGCCTTTCCCGTTGTTTTGCGCCTTTGGATCGACCATAGCGACACAGACTTCCTTGGCAGCGGATAGGATACTAAGAGCTTCCCGAACCGCACGCGAGGCCTCTACACGCGAATCCCAGCCGACCAGCACGCGTCGAGGCGACAGCGTCGCCTTAACGCCCTTCGGCACGATGAGCACCGGCTTTCCGCTATCGAACAAGCAGCCGTTGACAACAGGAGGTCCGAGAGTCTCATCGTTGAGGAGGTCTCCTCCAACGATCGTCAGGTCAGCGCAGAGCGCCCGCTGTCGTGCCACTTCACCGAGGCTAGCCGGATCGCAATAGTCGGTGTCAACGTCACAGGAAAGCGACATAGCTTTCAGCCTTTTGAGGATATCCGCGGACCGTCTTTCCATTCTGGTCACGTCCTGTGAAAATTTCTCGATTTGCTGAAATCGATAGTTCGGTACTGCAATTGCCTGTGCACGTCCTGTATTCCATTCGGGGGGCGGAGACAACATCAAGAGCAATGGAGGCGGTATAATGAGTACCGATAGGTGCGCGCCGACCTCGGCACACAGTCCGGCAGCTGTTGTGAGGTCCTCATCAGAATGATCAGCACCCGTCACACTGAATATGCTTTTAAATTCCATTTGCCTGCTTCTCCTGGTCTTCGTTAGGAGCGCCTCAAAGCGGCAACACCGCTCTCAGGAGGAAGAGAGAGCGGCACCACGTTCGATCACCGATTTCAGTCGTCCGGCTTCTCGAGCGAGTAGCCGGCCGACCTGACGGTGCGAATGACGCTGCCGGGCAAGGCCGTTTTCAGCGCCCTCCTGATTCGGCTGATATGGACATCGACGGTGCGTGCACCGACATGAATGTTGGGCAGCCAGGCCGCCCCGATAAGCTCGTCCCGGCTGAAGACCTTGCCGGGGGCCTCAATCATAAGCCGCAGCACGTTGAAATCGATCCGTCCGAGATGGATGTCGTGGCCATTACCGCGAACCCGATGGGCATCGAGCTTCATCTCCAGGCCTCCACAACAAATCCAACTGTCGTTTTCAACCCCGTTCGGACCACGCTTGGTCAGCCCGAGCCTCGCCCGCAGGCAGTCGAGCAGCTTGGCCGGAGCCACCGGCCGCACAAAGCTCTCAACGCCTGCCTTCAAGAGATCGAGGTGCTGGTGCTCGGCGCCAGGCGCGATCAGGGCGATGATAGGCAGGTCGGTGGTGCGCGGTTCCCGCTTGAGGTGGGCGCAAATTGCGGACCCGTTTATGCTGGCTGGGTCGCAATCCAGCACTACGGCCTGAAGCTCCCGTTGTTCGGCCAAGGCCAGCGCAGCCTTCGCGCCGTCTGCCGTCTCACTGCTGAAACCGTCAACCTCCAGTATGTGGCTGTAGAGCAGATAGAACTCGGCATCTTGCGAGCAGATCAGGACCAGCGGCTTCTTCATCGGCGATACCCCAACAACCTGGTCGGCCTCGAGTCCCTGGATCGAGGGGACTGGCCAACATAGTTTCTCGGGTCCGTCATGATGGCCTTTCTCGAAAATCGCGCCCATCATGCCAGCGCCACGTGGGGAAAGGTTTCGATGACTGAAATCGCATCGTCGACCAGCTTCGTACCGGCCGTGGCGAGCTTCAGGAGCGTCTCGAAGCCAAACCGGTGGACATCGCGCAGCGTTTTGGACAAAACGACCAGCCGTCCGGTCGTGAAAAGCACCCGACCAAAACCCTCATGGCTCACCTGGATCATCGGCGATGCCATAAGGCCGCAGCGCTCCTCGATCGCAAGCCCGATGGCGGCGTAGTACTTGTCGAGCCTCCACAGCACGTCGGGATCGGGATCTCCGATGATTGGGATCCCTCGGCGCTGTTCCTTGGTAATGATGAAGTCGCCCAGCAGCTCAGCGTCCGCTTTGCGTTCCCACGAGCCATAGGAATCCTGAGAACGGATCAGCCGCACGAGGCATTTGACGAACGGGGTGCAAAGAGCCGCCTCGTCTTCGGCGACAGCTGGGGGGATTGCGGGGTCAGGCATTGGCGTCCTCCTCTTTTCAGTCCTCGTCCTCGAAGGACGGTTTCTTTTCGGCAATGCCCGCTCGCGCCAGCACCTTGCGCAGCCAAGGCGGAGGACACGTCCTGAGCATCATCTGCGTGCGCAAGAGCACCTGTGGGATCGATTGGGGCTCCGCCACTTTGATCGGGTGGATTTTTGCCGCGACAAGCTTGGCTGCCGAAGGGCCGCCAATTGCCAGACAAAACAGGATCTGACAGCCCTTGAGCGCATCCACCTTTGGCGTGATGCGATCATCGCGCTCGGCCCGATGCTCCCCGCTTTCATCGGACACGTCATCGAAGGCCACGGCTTCTACGAGATTCCATTCCTCGCGCGTCACGTCGTAGACAGCAAAGCGCCTGGCCGACCCGAAATGGGCGTTGAGGTCCTGCATGTCCTGAGTGGCGATCGCAACGCGCAATGCGCCCTTACGTCGTTCAGGCATCGGGGCGAAAACCTCACTACTGACCAGCGAGAGGCGGCGAACAGCGTTCATCGTGATATTTCTCGATTACGGAGTGGATCAAGCGCCTCAGGAGTGGGCGCGTGTTGGTTGGCCTGGAAGATGCTGGCGACCTCGAAGATCATGTCGCGGGTGCCCTGATAGAGAATTGCGAGCTTGTGCTGGCTGCCTAGTCGATCGAAGACCGGGAACCCGATGCGCATGAGCGGAATTCGGAGCCGCTCCGATGCTTGGCGCCCGTGCGAATGCGTGACAAGCAGGTCAGCACCGACGGCAAGACTTTCCAGATCGCCGAGATCGCCGATCTGAACCGAAACCGCCGGGACTTTCTCGAGAATTTTAGACCTGTCGGTCGTTGTGACGGCCGCGGCTATCTCGGAGCCGAGGCCAGCAAAGAAGGTCGCAAGTTGGAACAGCTGGTCTGGTTCGGCAGCGATGGCAATTTTCTTGCCGCCGAAATGGAAATGTCCGTCGAGCATCGCGTCCTGCAATTGCGCCCGGCGCCGGCGCACGCGGGCCGGTACCGCCGCGCCCGAAATCGCAGACAGCAGCGACACGAAGCGGTCCGTGTCCTGCAGCCCAGTCAGTGACTGGAACAACACGTAAGGCACGCCGGTCAACCCGTGCAGCGCTTTCGCCGGGCGGCGCATGTGCTCACCGATGGCGATGCATTGCATGGCCGTGCCCAACTCGCGAATGTCTTCGACGCTGGTGCCGCCGTATGTGGTCGCTACCCAGCGGTCAGGAACCGTACCGTCGAGCGAGCCTGAAATGTCGGGCAGAATAACCGGCTTGAGCCCAAAGCTTTCAACCATGTCCCGCATATGCTCGATGTCGGCGATAGAGAGGTTGCATCCGGGCAGGATTGCGATCTTCTTCGGGTGCCGCGCCCGTTCGCCCGAGCGCGTAATCCCTTCGATCATTGCGGTGACTGCCTTGGCCCAGCCCTCTTCGATCGCGCCGTCAAAATCCGGCGTGTTGGCCAGCACGACCTCCGTACCCGCAAGCTGTTGCGTGTGCTTCCGCATGATGTTGGCAATATCACCCGCGCAATCTTCGCCACGCGTCTCCACCAGCGCGGTCGTGCACACCCCGATCAGCGTTGGCTTCGTGCGGTTCTTGAGGTTGAGGATCGCCTCTTCCAGATGGTCGGCTGCGCCGAGGATGGTCGCCACCTCATCCATCGCCGTAGTCTGCAAGGGAATCGCTTCTTTGAAGTGCCGCACGAAGAGAACGAGCGCAAAGCTTGTGCAGCCTTGGCTGCCGTGGAACAGCGGCATCGCACCGTCGACGCCAAGAAAGGCAAAGGCGGCACCCAGCGGCTGCGACGACTTCAGCGGGTTGACTGCCGCCGATTTGCTCTGGGGAAGGATGCGGGCCATCGGTCGCCTCAACACTCGTGTGCCGTCGCGCAGGCGAATTCATCAAACAGGTACGCGGTCTCGTTCCTCGTGCACGGCAATTCGCCTATCAGCTCAGGCTGGCAATCCCACGGGGCCGGCTGGCGCACCTGAGACCAGATCGGATTGTGAATGGCGAGGTCGATCTGGCGTACGAGTTCCACCATGCCGTCATAGCCGGCATAAGGATGCTGGCGCTCCTGGTTGATATCGAGCCAGGGCGTCTTGGCCTTGAGCGCAATGAATTGCGTGCGACCGCCCGACAGCATGATATCGGCCCTGTGTTCAGAGAGCATGGCGTACAGCTCGCTCGCAGCCATGGATTCGAACATGTGCTTGTCGTGCTTGAGAACTTGTTTGATGCGCTCCTTGTCCTGCACCGTAGATTTCTTGATCGAGGTGCCGACGATCTCGATTCCGATCTCCATCAGCGCATGGACAACCGACCAGGACTTCACACCGCCTGTGTTGAGCAGCACGCGCTTGCCTTGGAGCCTTTGCCGGTAGGATTCGAGTTTCTTCCACGCGATCGCCTCCTGCTGCGCGATCAGCGTCTCTGTGCGCTCGAGGATCTCCGGATCGGCGCCCTTCCTCACCAGCAGCCTGACAAGGTTTCGAAGAGCTTGCGATGTGTCGGAGATGCCATAGAAGGAGCCCTCGAAGAACGGGATGTCCCAGCGCTCCTCCATCTTGCGGGCAAGACTGATCAGCGCGGTCGAGCACACCATCATTGCCGCCCGGGCGCGGTGCGCGGAAGCAATGTCGCGGTAACGCGCATCGCCGGGAATGCAGGCGCGCACCCGGATCCCGAGCCGATCGAGGAGCGGCTTTACAAGCCAGAATTCGCCCGAGAGGTTGAATTCGCCAAGGATGTTGATGTCGTAGGGTCCGGGGTCGTCGGGTTCGACCGTGCCGATGACATGATCGAGCAACGCCTCGGCGGCGAGCTTATTGCCGAGGTTCTTGGAGCCTGCCAGGCCAGGCGCATTGATCGGCACCACGGCCAAACCGAACTTTTCCGTGGCGCGTTTGCACACGGCCTCGATGTCGTCACCGATCAGCGCCGTTACGCAAGTCGAGTAGACGAAGATCGCCGGCGGCGCGTATGTGTGCTTGATCTCGCGGATCGCCTTGAAGAGTTTCCGCTCGCCCTGCCCCATCACAAGGTCGAGTTCGGTGAGGTCGGTCGTGAAGCTTGTCCGCCACAAGGTCGGCCCTGACGAAACCGCACCACGGTTGTCCCAAGAATTGCCCTCGCAGGCGAGCGGCGCATGGACCAGATGCGCAACGTCGGTGATCGGCTGCAGGACGATCTTGGCTCCGTCAAAGGCGCAGCCGCCGGCTGCCGCCCCTGGTGTCAGCGACTTCGAGCAGCCCTCCTTGCGCGCCTTGGCATCTTTGCCACGGTTCTTATCGCAGGCGGGCTCATCGAAGGCGTCCTTGATTTTGGCGCTGAGGGAGGACATTGCTCAGCCTCCCCAGTCCATTGGGCAAGGAATGGCCTCGGCGAAAAGCCGGCCACGGCTCTTAGCGCGTGAGGTCATAGGAATAATCCGTCACACCCGTCTCGCTCGTCTCGCGATCGAGTTTGTCGAAGATCTTGTCGAGGATCGTCGTCAGCACGCGCAACGCTCCCTGGTAGCCAAAGAGCGCAAAGCGGTGATGATGGTGCCGATCGAAGATCGGAAACATCAGCCGGATCAGCGGTGTTCCGGTGTCGCGCTCCAGGTACTTGCCGTAGGAATTGCCGATCAAAAGGTCCACCGGCTCGGTAAAGAGCAGTGAGCGCAGCGCCCACAGGTCCTTGCCCGCCCAAACCTGGGCAGCCTTGCCGAAAGGCGAGGATGCTAGCAGCTTCTTCAAATCGGCTTCCCATGCCGAGGTGCCATTGGTGGCGAGGCAATGGGTTGGCTCGCCGCCGGTCTCCATGACAAAGCGGGCCATTGCGTGAACGAAGTCGGGATCACCGTAGATGGCGTATTTCTTACCATGCAACCAGGATTGGCTGTCCGCCATGGCGTCTACCAGTCGGCCGCGCTCGAGGCGAATTGCCTCGGGAATCTCCTTGCCGGAAATCGCCGCGACCTCCATCAGGAATTCGTCCGTCGCCTGAACGCCGAGCGGATAGTGGAACGAGGCCGTCGCCTGCCCGACCTCCTCGCAATAGCCCAGTGTCTTTCGGGTGTTGTGATGCTGCAGCGAAAGCGTTGCCTCGGCGTTGAGGGCCTTCTTCACCTCGTTGATCTTCGTGCCCCCGTCATACATGCGGTATTCACCGTCCGAAGGCGTATCGAACTGGTCAGAGGCATCCTGGATCAATGTATAGGACACGCCCATTACATCGAGCAGGCGCTTGAGCTCCCGGTTGTTGCCGACGCAGAAGCCGTCGAAGCCCGGAATGATGTTGATGGTTCCTTCGATTTGCGTACGCTCCTGACCTTTCCAGAAGTGCTCCAAAATGCCTTTGACCATGTTGTCATAGCCGTCGACATGACTGCCAACGAAGGCCGGGGTGTGGGCAAAGGGCACGTCGAAGTCGCGCGGGACTGAATCTTCGTCCTTGGCGTTCTGGATGAAGCTGTGCAGGTCGTCGCCAATGACCTCTGCCATACAGGTCGTCGACACGGCAATCATCTTGGGGTCGTAGAGCTGGTAGGTGTTGGCGAGCCCGTCGACCATGTTCTTCAGGCCGCCAAACACCGCCGCATCCTCGGTCATTGAGGAGGAGACCGCCGCGGCAGGCTCCTTGAAATGGCGCGACAGGTGCGAGCGGTAATAGGCGACGCAACCTTGGCTGCCGTGGACGAAGGACATGGTTCGCTCGAAGCCGGCGGCAGCGAATACCGCACCCAGCGGCTGGCAGGCCTTGGCCGGGTTCACGACAAGCGCTTTGCGGGCGAGGTTCTTTTCGCGGTATTCCCACGTCTGGGTGAAATCGCGCTGATCGGAAATGATTTCATCGGGGTGCGGACATTCGAAGTTTAGCTTCTTCTCAGCGAGCATCTTTCTGTATTCCGGCTCGCGGAACAGGGGAGCGTGATCGAGAATTTTTTCAGCCGACTGCGGCATGATGATTACCTCTTTTGCATCTGGCTGCGCGGGACGGCAGCTCAGGACGTCAAGACGTTCCAGGCTCCGGCGGATCAGAGGCCGCGGGAGTTCACCGTCTCAGTGGGAGACTGGGGCTGAAGCAAATGTTTATTCGGCAGCCATCGCCCGCTCATCGCCCCGGCTTCTTTTCCAAGGCGCGTGGAATAGGTCCCAGACCGGGTTGTTAATGGCGAGATCCACATCACGTGCGAAAATGGCAAAGCCATCGTAGCCGTGATACGGGCCTGAATAATCCCAGGAATGCATCTGGCGGAACGGTATGCCCATCTTCTGCACCGGGTATTTTTCTTTGATTCCCGAGCCGACCAGATTTGGGCGAATCCCTTCGATGAATTTCTCCAACTCATAGCCGGTCACGTCATCGTAGATCAGCGTGCCGTTCTTCACGTAGTGGCCGGTGCGCTGATAGTCGTCGCTGTGGGCGAATTCATAGCCGGTGCCCACGATGACCATGCCGAGGTCCTCGTAGGCCGTGACGACGTGGCGGGGGCGCAGGCCGCCCACATAGAGCATCACGGTATTTCCTTCCAGGCGCGACAGGTACTTGGCGATGACCGCATCAACAAGCGGCCTGTACTTGGCAATGACCTTTTCGGTCTTCTCCTCGATTTCCGGCCCAAAATGCTTGGCTATGTTGCGCAGAGAGGCTTCGATCTGGGAGGGACCGAAGAAATTGTACTCCATCCAGGCGACGCCATACTTTTCCTCCATATGCCGACAGATGTAATTCATCGACCGGTAGCAGTGGATAAGATTGAGCTTAGCCTTCGGGGCGCGCTCGATCTCTGCGAGTGTGGCGTCACCCGACCAGTTGCCAACCACGCGCAGCCCTATCTCCTCAAGCAGTATGCGCGAGGCCCAGGCATCGCCGCCGATATTGTAGTCGCCGATGACGTTGACGTCGTAGGGGCCGGCCTCGAACTTGACATCCTTTTTGTCGAAGACCCAATCCCGGATTGCATCATTGGCGATGTGGTGGCCAAGCGACTGCGAGACGCCGCGGAAGCCCTCGCAGCGTACCGGCACGATCGTCTTGTCATACTCCTTGGTCTTTTTGCGAGAAACGGCCTCGGTGTCATCGCCAATCAGGCCGATAGGGCATTCGGACTGCACGGTGATGCCGTTGTTGAGCGGAAACAAGACTTCAATCTCGTCAATGATCTGTTCCAGCTTCTTGTCGCCGCCGAAGACGATGTCCTTCTCCTGGAAATCGGAGGTGAACTGCATTGTCCCGAACGTGTCGACGCCCGTTGTACCGACGTAGTAGTTGCGGCGCTGCGACCAAGAATATTGGCCGCAGCCGACCGGGCCGTGCGAGATATGGACCATATCCTTGACTGGCCCCCACACCACGCCTTTCGAACCAGCATATGCACAGCCGCGAATCGTCATCACCCCGGGAATGGACTTGATGTTCGATTTGACGTCGCATTCGGAAAGGACCTCGCTTTCCCCGCCAGCCTCGTTGCCGCTCTTTGCGACGTTGAGGTGCTTCTTGCGGCGCTTCGCCGCCTTGTCGGGATAATGCGACAGCACCTCTTCGATAAGCTTCGCATGAAGAGCACCGTCATTCTCGTATTCCCGGCTCATGAGTCCCCCTTTCAAGGTTGGGTGACGCCTCAAAGAATAGGCGCCGTTCTCTGCAAGGCGCGCCGATTCATGGCAGCGCTAATGTCACTACTGGGCCGCCGCCTTCGCCGCTTCCTTGGAGTGAAGCTCGGCAAGCATCTGCTCGTCGGTCTTCATGATGCCGAAGTCGAGCAGCATCTCCTCCAGCTCCTCCATGGTGATCGGCGTCGGGATCGTACCCTGGCCCGAATTGGCGTGGATCTTCTCGGCCAGAGCGCGGTATTCCCCTGCCTGCTTTGAGTCCGGCGCGTACTGGATCACCGACATCTTCCTGAGTTCGGCATGTTGGACGATGTTGTCGCGGGGCACGAAGTGGATGAGCTTGGAATTCAATCGGCCAGCCAGTGCTTCGGCCAGATCGAGTTCGCGGTCGGTTTGACGTTCATTGCAGATCAGCCCGCCCAGCCGCACACCGCCCGAATGGGCATATTTGAGGATGCCCTTGGCGATGTTGTTGGCGGCATAGAGCGCCATCATCTCGCCGGACATGACGATATAGATCTCCTGGGCCTTGCCTTCGCGGATCGGCATGGCGAAGCCGCCGCATACCACGTCGCCGAGGACGTCATAGGAGACATAATCGACATCGTCATAAGCGCCATTCTCCTCGAGGAAATTGATCGAGGTGATGACGCCGCGGCCGGCGCAACCGACACCCGGCTCGGGGCCGCCGGACTCCACGCACTTGATGCCTCTGTAGCCCACCTTGAGCACGTCCTGGAGTTCGAGGTCTTCCACCGAACCTTCCTGTGCGGCGAGATCCAGGACGGTATCCTGAGCTTTCGAATTCAGGATCAAGCGTGTGGAATCGGCTTTGGGGTCGCATCCTACGATGAGGATTCTCTGCCCGAGGTCGACAAGGGCAGCGAGCGTATTTTGGGACGTGGTGGACTTGCCGATGCCGCCTTTTCCGTAAAAGGCGATCTGACGCAGACCTGACATAATAGCTTTCCTTCCTTCGTTCTAATCATCGCGACTGCCCGCGACACAAGTGCCGATAGGCAGCTCGTGCCGCCTCACACCAAGCATCGCAAAAAGCGTACCAGCGTGATCGGCCGATCCCAGAAAAAACTTTGTCATTAAATTCCAGCCGCTTAGACGGCGGCAAAACGCGCGAACGGGCCTTTCAGGCGTCTGTCACGGACACGACAAAGCCGACACAGATTGTCGTGCGCCATCCAAACCGCCGTGTGTCGAGCTCGAAGCGGGAGAATGGGGAAGTTAGCCCAAAGCTGATGGCGAGACCATCGGAAGACATCGGCTCTTGTCTTTCCAGCCTGCCATTGATCGGGCGGTCGCTGGATGAGCAGGAGCCTGGGGCTTGACCGCGGCGCGGGTAGTTCAGGCAGGCTTACAGAGCGGGAACGCCGGCGGCCGATAGACATCCGCGCTTAACCTTTCATAGCCCGTCTACAAGTTGGTTCCGCCGACGCGCTATATGGAAGCCAAATAATTCAGTAGCTTAGCCGAGAGCATTGATTTTTTCAGAAAGATACGTGTTATACGCGTACGAACCGCCGAACCCATGGTCGGCGCCCTCATGCGCGTGAGACCCCGTTGTGGGCGAGGCTCGCGACTGGCTGCACGATCCTAGCCGGCCTGCTTGCCATTGAGTTTGGTCCCGCCGCGGTAGGCTGCGGCATCAAGGGCAACATCAGCTACAACACTGGCAAGAAGATTATCACGTTCTTGGACAGGAATCTTACTGGGAGACACGCATCAACAGGCGGGCGGGCGGGCTTCGAGAGGTTAGTGTCGCGGCAGCTTGCAGATCTGCCCACGGGGCCGCCACGATCGCAAAGTGTGTACAAAAGCGCCCTCTCTGCCGAACTGAACAGTGCTCACGGCCATAGCCTCGGATGAGCCCGACTGGCTTGACCTCTGCATGATGAGAGCAGCTTTTACACCAGGTGCGCAGCACATGTCTTTAACGAACGCATCGTCTTCAAGAATATAGAGAGCAATTCGGAAAACCGAGTAGTTGGCGGCGAAGCTAGGAGAAGGTATACACCACCCTCTTGTTACCCCAGAGTAGAACGTGCAGCTGCGGCAAGACGCGGGCTTCGAACCACCTGTCGCTGGTCACCTTTTCTACCAGCGATTCCATGCGCATCATATTCCGTCGGACTCGACAGAGACGTCTTCATTACCACGGCGGGGCGGCGTGTGATTGCCGGGTTGCAGACAAACCTCGCCGCGACGTCTTTGGGACGAGTGGTGTCGGCACCGAATCCCTATCATTTAGACTAGCCAGCTTGGGGAGCGCCGTCAGACCGCCAGACCGGAAGAGGAGGCTTCGCGCCAACTTGTGCCAAGAATGTTGGACCGTGCGGAACCGCTGGGGCGGCGCTCAACTCTGGCGCAGGATGAAGCGTCGATTGGGTGAATGAATAGGGCGCGCGTTCGACGGGTAGAGGGAGGCAAATCGCTGGATGTCTGCCGGATCAACGTCAACCGGTTCCATCGCCACCATCCACTCGACGTTTTCGGTGCACGGCGGCGTCGTCAGTGAGCCCTCATAAGTCCAATAGCCAAGCGAGGCTGGCAGAAGCCAGTTGGGATTCACCTCGTCGATCGTCACCTCCCCATTCGGCAGTTCGGGAAAGGCCGCAGCAAGGGCAGCAAAGCTGGCATTTGTCGCGCCGGGCGTTAAAAAGACGCCCAGCACGCCCAGAGTACCACTTTGCGTGTCCTTGTGAACGAAATGCACCTCCATCGGGAAGCTCTTGCCCGCCACGTGATGTTCGCTTGGCGCATGGAAATGGAACTGTACCAGTTCGTAGACACGATCGCTGCGGGTCAGCGTGCTGCCTTGTGGCATATTGATTTGAATGGTGTGGCCGTTGTTCACCATATTGCCGCCGCCCTTGTGCCAGCCGATGGCGATATGCGGGATATCCGCCTTGACCGCGCTGTTGATATTGATCGGCGATTGCTGCGTGCCGGCAGAGCATACGAAATTTTCCTTATCCAGATCAGCCCAGTGCTCCGGTCCGACCGGACCGGTGTACCCCCAATGGGCACTGGTCGCTTGGGCGGCTTGAACGCAAATCCGGCATGCGCCGAGCGCAACCAACCCTTTGATCAGGTGACGACGATACATATTACTTTTGCTCCTCTTGCGAACTGATGTTGGTGGCTGCCCTAATGGACGCGTGATGGCCAATCGGCGCGGCCAGTATTGTCCTTTGCAACTGATAGATGCCCGCATGCCTTGGCGTGCTTTCATAAGTGCGGCTGCCGTTTCTCGGCTGGCCGGCTTCTGCAGCCCGCAACGGGAGCAGTTTCAACCAGCTAAACGATAAAAAATTTGAGCAGACCAGCGCTTGACCCCCGCCGCAAAGGCACAGGCGAAGGTGATCACTGCGCGGCTGCCGTTCGCGCCGGAGGCCGCATCGCTATACTTTACACTCGCTGCCCAAGGAGACGCAGGCGACCCTAATACGTTTTCATCGCTACTCCCGACGCAGCCGACCCACGCCACGAAAACGTTGCTATATTTCACGTTGGGCCAGTGAGGAAATCGATCTTCTTTATGGAAGGCATTTGCGCAATGGATGCATTCCCATGCTGACAGTCGTGCGTCAGGCCGGACAATGAGATACATCGATAAGAGCTGGACAAGGATGAGGGGATGACGTGCTTGCGACGGAGCAGGTGGGGCGAGAAGGCCAGTTCTTGCGGATTTCAACTTTGCGTGACGACAGCTCATCGGAGTCAAGGTGACACACGCCGGCAGCGGGGTGTCCGGGCGGTTTCCAGCCGCACAATCGCGAGACCGCTGACGCGAACAAAGCTCGGCTGTACTCGGCACGCGAAGAGAGCCTGCCAAGCCGTTGGAGCCCGGCCTTCCGGTGCGACGCAAGCCGCAGACTAGACCGCCCTCTTGTTACCCCAAAGCAGAACGTGCAGCTGCGGCAACACGCGGGCTTCGAACCACCTGTCGCTAGTCACCCTTTCGACAAGCCATTCCATTCGCATCATTATTCCGTCCAAGTCGACAGAGGCGTCTTCACTGCCAGGGCGCGGCGGCGTGTGATTGCCGGGTTGCAGATAGATCGGAAGGTGCGGATATCTCGCCGCGACTTCTTTGGCGTAGGCATAGTCACTCTCGTCGAAAACGACGAGCTTGAGCACGATTTGCGGCTTCTCTTGCGCCGCTTCGAGGCATGCATCAAACGCAGCCCAACGGGTGGTCATCTCGCTGGACGGCGGCTTTGGGCTAAGGGTCAGCACGTCAAGATCCGCAAACCACTCCCTCACCACGGAACCCTGCGTTTCCAGTGCAAAACGATAGCCCTCGCGATGGCCGCGTTCTATGAGGGGACCGAACGGCTGAATGGCCGGGTTGCCGCCTGACAAGGAGACCATAACCGGCCTGCCGCCGGAAAGCGCATGGACGGTTTGCCACACGGCATCGATCGGCATCGGTAGCCATTCATGGCGATACTGATTGTCCACCGCGTGAAGGCTGTCGCACCATGAACAGCGATAATCACATCCGCCGGTTCTGATGAACACCGTCGGCAAGCCGATGAGCACGCCCTCGCCCTGGATAGTCGGCCCGAATATCTCGCTCACACGGATTGCGGGATGCATGTCGGTCACGGACGGTATTCCGCCCAAGTTTTCGGTGTTTCGCTAACGCGCACGGCCGCGGTCTGCGGCAGACGTGCCTTGCACCATTCATAGAAATGTCTGGCCAGGCATTCCGCCGTGACCTTCTCATGTCCCAGCACGTCGTTGAGGTGCCGATGGTCGAAGCTCTCGTCAATGTAGCGTTTGAGCGGCGCCAGATCGTGATAGTCGCGCACGAAGCCGTGGGCGTCCAGTTCCTTGGCCGACAGCTCCACTACGACGACATAGTTATGCCCGTGCAGGCGCGCGCATTGATGGTTGGGAGGCAAGGAGGTGAGCTGATGCGAGGCCGAGAAGTGGAATTCCTTGGTGATGTGGAACATTACGCGCGCCTCCTGCGCAGCGCCTCAAGCCAGAAATCGGCGTCCTCGTAGTCGGTGGGATCAGCGTGCCCGGCGAGATGGAACGCTTCGCGCCGCTCGACGCAGGTCCCGCATCGTCCGCAGTGACGCACGCCGCCCTTGTAACAGGACCAGGTCTCAGCAAACGGGGTGCCGTATCTTGCGCCATCCGCAACAATGTCAGCTTTTCCGAGATTCACATACGGTGCATAGAGGCGTATCTGCGCATAGCCGTCGAGCGCGCGGTCTTGCATTGTCTGGAAAGCTTCAATGAAGGCCGGACGGCAATCGGGATAGATGAAATGGTCCCCACCATGCACGGCCGCCGCCACCGCTTCGGCGCTGTGGGCGGCGGCGAGACCGAAGGCGATTGCCAACATGATGGCATTGCGGTTCGGCACCACCGTAATCTTCATCGTGTCTTCGGCGTAGTGGCCGTCCGGCACGTCGATACTGCTAGTCAGCGCTGAGCCGGAAAGGCCACGGCCAATTTCGCCGATGTCGATGATCTGGTGCGGGACCTTCAGTCGCTGCGCGCAAAGAGCGGCGAAGCCCAATTCCTTCCTGTGCCGTTGGCCATAGTCGAAAGATAGAAGGCCGGTGAGTTCGTGCTCCGCTGCCACCATGTGAGCAAGGGAAACGGAGTCCAATCCGCCAGAGCAGACGGCGAGAGTCTTCATCATTGGTATCCTTGTTTTGACCGGGTAAGGCTGCGACCGGAGATTTCTCTGCGCCCCCACTACTCCAGCGACTCAGTTTTGTGAACCGGGAGAATTTGCGCTCAGCCCGATTGGAACGGGAGTGCGTCGCGTCCAACACGCGTGATCAATAAAAGTTGAGCGCTTCAGCAGTTTGTTTCGCATCGCGCCAACTTTCGCAATCTGCTGTCGGATCGTCGACTTCGAGACAAGGTGATGTTCGGCCGACATCGGCTGACTCTTAATTAAGCCGCAGAACACATGTTGGCTTTCTGGCCTTCGCTTGTGCGGTTGGCACGACAATTGACATTCTAATTGTGGGGCGGCACACCCCGCCAGCCGAAAGTGGCAGTGAGCTCCTTCAGGCGCAGGTTGATGTGCTGATTATTCGGCGATTTTCCGATCTCGAACCAGAAAGCGAGGGCGACATGGATGCCAGCAAATTTGACATTGGCGACATCCGCCTGGAGAACCCTGCGCGGCGCGATTGAGGCCGCAGGCGAGCCTGCTCTACCTGCCGCCCTACAGTCCCGACTTCAATCCGATTGAGAACGCCTTCGCCCAACCTAAGGCGCTGCTGCGAGCAAAGGCCGACCATCAAGGCTCTATGGGACTGACGTTGCCCCAGCAGTTTTGAGTTCGTTTCCGGCGTGGGTTGTGCCCTGCTGGGCGGGTGAAGCGACGGGCGCTGGCGCGGAGCCTTTGGCATAGCGCAGCGCGAGCGACCGTCGCGGATTGAAGGTGCTGGCGAACTTGGCCGGGGTCTGCCAGGCGATTTGGGAGTGCGGCCGCGCGGTGTTGTAGTCGGCGTGCCACAGGGCGATGGCTACGCGCGCCTGAGCCAGCGAGGTGAACAGCGTCTCGTTGAGCAGTTCATCGCGCAGTCGGCCGTTGAAGCTCTCGATGAAGCCATTCTGCATCGGCTTGCCGGGCGCAATGTAATGCCATTCGACGCGGTTCTGATCCGCCCAGGAGAGGATGGCGTTCGAGGTGAACTCGCTGCCATTGTCGCTGACGATCATCCTGGGCCGGCCGCGCTAGTGATGAGCCGGTCCAATTCGCGGGCAACCCGCATGCCCGAGAGAGACGTATCAACGATGAGTGCCAGGCACTGTCTCGTGCAGTCGTCGACGACGGCCAGGATGCGGAAGCGGCGCCCGTCGGTGAGCTGGTCCGATACGAAGTCGAGCGACCAGCACTCGTCGGGCCTCAGCGGCACCAGCATTGGCGCCCTGGTCCCGATCGCCCGCTTGCGGCCGCCACGGCGGCGAACGGCGAGCTTCTCCTCCCGATAGAGCCGGAACAGCTTCTTGTGGTTCACGACCAGGCCCTCCCGCCTCAGCATCACGAGAAGACGCCGGTAGCCGAACCGGCGACGCTCCTGCGCGATCGCCTTCATCCGCTCGCGAACCTCCCGGTCGTCCGGCCTGCTGGTCTGGTAGCGAACCGTCATGCGGCAACAGCCGATGGCTTTACACGCCCGCCGTTTGCTCATCCCGAAGCCTTCCTTCAGGCGAGCGACAGCTTTCCGCTTGGCGGCGGGCGTCACCATTTCTTTCCCACAAGGTCCTTCAACGCGGCATTGTCGAGCATGGCGTCGGCCAGAAGCCGCTTCAGGCGCGTGTTCTCGTCCTCCAGCCCTTCAGGTCGCCGAGCCTCGGTGACATCCATCCCGCCGAAGCGGGCCTTCCAATTGTAGATCGAGGCGTCGCTGACCCCGTGCTTGCGGCACAGATCGCCAACCGATACCCCGGCCTCGTGTTTCTTCAAAATTCCGATGATCTGCTCTTCAGAGAAGCGGCTGCGTTTCATGTCCTGATCCTCTGGATGGGCCAGAACGAACTTCAAACCGGATTAGATCAGAGGGGCAAGGCCTCGGCGCGGTCGTCGACCTCTTCACCCCAGCCGAATGTGCCAACTACTTCAAAGCCGCAGGATATGACCTGGATCAGATAGGACGTGCTCCAATGGTTTACACCTGACAGGAGTCCGGCCCCCACAACCGTTTCGCAATGAGGAGCAGCGCTGCCGCTGCTCCTCCAATCACACGACGGATTCACGATGCGGCAACTCGAGCCATGATTTCGGATCGAATGGCCGATGCGGTGTATAGTGAGGCATCCAGCGGCAAATCCCCAAATGCCAGTTGACACAGAAGATAATTAGCACCTGCCTCTTCCAGCTGATCAAGGAGAGCTTTTCGGACAGAATCTGCCGTTCCCACGACGCACAATTCACTTTCAATTGCTGCATCGAAGTTCAAAGGCAAGTTTGGTGGAGTGGAAATGGCATTTAGTTCGTATAGAAATTTGAAGCTATTGAGCCATCGTTCATAGGCAGGTGCTGCGAGCAAATACGCATCTGTTTCAGAACGCCCTATCACCACCATTCGGAGCAATCCAAGAAATGGCGCTTGCTGGCCAATGTCAGCATCGTGAATTCGGGCGGCGCGGAACGCGTCGGTAACGCTGCGAACAGAAGTGGAAGGTCCGACGCAGGCGATGTTTGCCCCATTCGCAGCGGCCCAGCTAGCCGGCTCGGGTCGATTGGTGGCGATCCATGTCGGCGGATGGGGATATTGGTGAGGTCTCAACGTCAGCGGAACATCTTTCAACTCAAAGTGGCGGCCCTGATAAGAAAGCGTCCCGCCTTTCATCGCATTGATGAGAATCTCACTGGCCTCCGCATACTGTTCTGGTGCTGCTTCTACAGCAACCCCGAAGTATCCCAATTCAGTGGGAGCAGAGCCGCGCCCTATGCCGAGTTCAAGCCTGCCGCCGCTCAACTGATCAAGCATGCAGATCTCCTCGAAGGCACGCAGCGGATGATAGAGCGCAAGTAGCATTACCATGGGACCAACACGAAGACTGCGGGTTCGCTGGGCGACGCTCGCTAAGAACAAATTCGGTGATGGACCTCTGCCATGCGGCGTACAGTGGTGCTCGGCGAGATGATACGCATAAAAGCCATAGCCATCGCACGCTTCTGCTAGGCTCAGCCGATCTGCATATTGTTGTGCGATGTCATCGCCGTTTTCGTCCAGATGATCGAAGATGCCGAAGGTCAGGCCCGAAGCGGAAATTTTCTTCAATTAATTGTTCTCCAAATTACCTATTATTTATTCGCTAATCATCATAGCTGGCGACATATCAGCACCTATTACTTGGCGCTTAATGTGAATTGACTTAATGCTTGTGCACACCGCGATTCTTCTTAAAGCTCATACAGACGCGTTTGGCGGCAGCAAGGAATTTGTCCATCTGCTCTGTGGTGCCAATGCTGACGCGAATACAGTTCTTCAAATCTACGTCAGGAAAGCTGGCGATGAGGATCGCCTGCTCTTTCAACGCGGCTTGCCAGCATGAGCCCTCCTGTCCCGCCGGCACACGGGCCAGCAAAAAGTTTGCGTGGGAGGGTGTTACGGAAAAGCCAAGTTGCAACAGCGCCAGGGTCACTCGCTGTCGTTCATGCTTGATGTGCCTGTGGTTCTCTTCGTAGGCGTGGCGATGCGCAAGAATGCTTTTCCCGACCGCCTGCCCGATCACGTTCATGTTGAAGACATTCTGGATGTTGCGCAGCCTGCCAATGATTTCTGGGTGACCGAAACCGAAGCCGACTCGCACGCCAGCAGCAGCATAGCTCTTTGAAAAAGTCCTCAAGATCAAAAGATTCGGATGTCTATTGACGAGGCGCAGGGCATTGTCGGGTGCGAAGTCAACGTAGGCCTCATCCAAGACGACCAAGCGATCTGCTTGCTCCACAAGGCGTTCGATTTCGGCCACCGGCACGAATGTTCCGGTCGGATTGTTCGGATTAGCCAACAGAATGAACTTCGCGTCTTTTGCGGGGCCGGACAGCAGTTTTTCTATCGGCAGGGGATGAGCTTCGCTCGATGCGATTTCGAGAAACTCGGCACCCTGCAACATGGCAAGTTTACGGTTGAACGAAAATCCGGGCGACAGCATCGCCACTCTATCTCCTGGGGCGAGGAAAGCTCTGTAGATGAGTCCGAGCAGCTCCGACGAACCGTTGCCGGCAATCACCTGATCTTTGGAAAATCCGTAAGCATCGGAGGCAGCTGCCCTTAAGCTGAGATTGTCGTCTTCCGGATAAAGATACTGGTGTTCGATCGCAGCAATTGCACTTTGCATTACGCTCTTCGGCAACGGAAACGGGTTCTCGTTCGTATTTAGCTTAACGCAATTTGCATCCGTCGCTGGTCCGTTGGACGAGAGAGCATCTAATTTGCTGGCCACCGGCGAAAAAAGCGAAAGCACGGTCTTCAGTTTTGCATCGCACATGTTCTTCTCCGTTTTTCAGTCCCGCAGGGCATGTGACATGAGGCAATAGTTGATCGTGACTTGATCGACGTTCGGCTATATCAGCGCTGCCTTCCCACCCTGGTGGGGATCGCCGACCACGGTTTGGATTTGACACCGGCAAGCTGTCGAGAACCTGATGACGACCCAACGTGTGGCCGACGGCCGATTCGGCGCAACAGACGGTGTTTCAACATCGCATCGTCCTCAAAGCCGCATGCAGGGCCTGCACGACAGCCCGTCTCCAGCGCCCGCAGATAGGTGGAAGCCGAAGTCTTGCCGAACCTCAGTTGCTCTGCCACCTGGCCCACCGGACTGCCCTGTTTATGGGTCAGGCGCAGGATATCTCTGACGCTCGTTCGTCTTGCTTGCTTCCGTCTTGGCATGGGCTCTCTCGGTTTGCTGATGAGAGAGCCAAATACCGGCTCATCTGAGCATGAGACGCAGGCCTGACGATATGGAGCGTCGCTGTGGCGCGCGTAGCCAAGAGGGTTCGCCTCGGTGGCGGGGCATGCAAGACGGCGCACCTCCTTAGCCATCCTGTCCCATCGTCTCAGATCGTGAGGCGCACCTTATAGTCGGTGAGGAGATCTTGCAGGGTCAGGTTACGCCCTAGCGCTTAAGGTTGTTGGTCGCACCGAGCAAGCGCGGGACCTGTCGACGGACAACAGCGGTGCCACTGCCGGCACTAGGTCGTCCAGCATCGCAGTGAACCGCGTACGTAGTATTTTGTCGTAGGCGGCATTCTGGATAGCCGGATACGGGCTCTTCACCCGCTGCACCACCGATTGCGGGATGATGTCGCGAGAAACATTCACGGATTTCGTGAAAAAAGTGTACCCGCCGAAGAGCCCCACTCGCGGGGGCGGTGCAGCACCACCTCGGTGTCACTGCTCGTGTTCATGCGATGGACTAGGCCGGCCAGCTGTTGACGCAGCTCGCGGTAGTTGTAAGTCTCACCCGTGTAGACGAGCACCAAGTCAGGTCGGCCATCCTCCTGGAGCATCCTCGGCTGACGGCCGCCCTGGATATCGATGATTGCCAGGCGGTGGTGTCCCAGCGCCGCAGGCCCGCCGATCCAAGTCCCCTCGTCGTCCGGACCGTGGTTCGCTATGGTGGCCGTCATATCGGCAAGCTCCCTTCGCGCATCGGGACCTCCGAGGTCTCGATTGAAGTCGATCCATTCACAGATGCCGCACAGGTTATGTCGCCGCATTTGGGGCGAAGCAGATATAAGGCCAGTGGGAAACCATCGAGGCAAAGTGACGGATCTAGCCCAGCTACGATCCGCATCCGACATTGTCGGACATCGGACAGCACCGCGATTCGCTGCATAGGAAGCCTGGAGTCGCGATTTCCCTTGGGGGAATCAGCGCATGAAAGGAGAGCTGGGTCGTGTCTGCCGAAATGAGAAATTGCTCCCCCTTATTGCCTCACCGAGGAATGTTACCCAGCGCGATAGACGGACATGCCCTACCTCCCCCCGTTGCAGCTGAGGGAGATAGGGGCCAGCTCTTCATTCAACCCTCATGGAGGATGATCAGCCCAGCCATTTCCATGCGCCGGCCTTCACAAGCCGTGCACCATTCAGGTTCTTTTCCTTGAAGCGCGACGATCCTTGTCAGACGTCGCAACACTTGCTGCCGAGAGCACGAGCTCTTCCTCGAGCATGCCTTGATCTGCGCCTCGAACGGCTCGCACATGCTGGGTTTCAACGACTTCGCAGAGGTTGATATTCTGCAGTGACTTCGTCTCGCTGCTGCACGGCATTGACGCTGGGAGCCATGCTCGCGTGGCGCAATTGTGCTGAAGCCGGTGCCCACGGCAACGTTTCTTAACCCGCCCCAGATCCTGGCGTTTGGCTATTTCCGACATTCGTGTCCGGCTTCGGACAAAGGCCGGGTTTGCCGAACGGAGTCGCACCCAATTTCCAGTGCTGCTTGAGCAATAATATCGACCGGCATTACTGCACAACACGAAAGTTGCTGCAAAAACCGAAGTGAACCCAAGGCATCGGGTCAATTGGCATGGCGCTTGCGACTCGGTCGATAGAACGCAGTCAAAATCACGGTTGCAGACCATGCCTACCTCTCAAAGCTCGATAAAGCACGCGAGCGAAATTCCCCGTCTCCGCGGAAGCTCGTCGCCTTTAAACGTGCCTGCTCGGGGGCGGTCTTGCACAAGACCGGTCCGAGGCAACCACGCCAAGGCGCGAGGCTGCCGGAACTGTCGACCGAAGTCGATGCCGCTTCAGTTTAACCGAAAAATGCACCGTACCACTTTGGCCTGGGAGCAAATCAATGACCGACAGAAAGAACGTTCCTCTCGTGACCTTTCGCACGCGTGTTCGCGATGAGTCGATCGGGGGGCCAAATCCTTATCGGTGGGAGAACAAGACCTCCGACGATTATTTCGGGGGCAAGCGCGTCATCCTGTTCTCGCTGCCTGGCGCCTTCACCCCGACCTGCTCGACCTTCCAACTGCCCGATTTCGAAAAACTCTATGATCAATTTCTGGAACTGCGAATTGACGCGATCTACTGCGTCTCGGTCAACGATGCTTTCGTCATGAATGCGTGGGGAAAGTCCTTGGGGCTGCAGAAGATCGAGCTGATCCCAGACGGGTCGGGCGAGTTCACGCGCAAAATGGGCATGCTGGTCGCGAAGGACAATCTGGGCTTTGGCATGCGCTCCTGGCGATACGCCGCTCTGATCGACGATGGCGTGGTGGAGCAGTGGTTCGAGGAGGAAGGCTTCTGTGACAACTGCGAGACGGACCCCTATGGCGTTTCATCCCCGCAAAACGTTCTCGACAAACTGAAGGCGGCGGCATGACCCAGAAGTGGCAAGTCTCACACAACCCAAGCACACACTAGAGCATCCTCGGCAGATTACGGTTCAACATGCATCTCTCAGCAAGCCTGCTTCAACGCCAGAAGCAACGTATGGTCTTATCGCCTCAAGCCATTGAAGCTATTCGCTTGCTGCGATTGACGCATACTGAACTCCATCAGCTCGTGCAGCAGGCACTCGAGAGGAACCCCGTTTTGAAGCCTGACCCGTTTGACGACGATTCGCCGCTGTCAGGGGTGGATCAGCGGAGCAGTCAAAGCAGAAGCGAAATCGGCGAATCGCCCATTGGCGGGCCGTCTGGCGGGCGCGGGCAATGGAAGTCGCAACGCAGTAGCGGCAACGATCGACCTGCCGTCGAGGAGTTTACCGCCCACACCGAAACATTGCACGACCATGTCGCCCGCCAGGTCGCCCTCACCCCGTTCACCCCCCAGGAGCGGCTGATTGCCGGACAGCTCGCCGCCCATCTGGAGGACACTGGCTATCTTCAGGTAAACCTTTTCGATCTGGCCAGGAGGTTAAACGTTCGGCAAGCTGATGTGGAACGGGTCATCGGAATCTTGCAGCAATTTGATCCGCCGGGGATTTTTGCGCGAACTCTCAGCGAATGCCTGGAGATTCAGCTGCGCCAGCAAGACCGGTTCGACCCGGCTATGGCAGCTTTGGTCGCCAATCTCGAGATGCTTGCACGGGGGGATTTTCAGGGATTGAAGCAGCGTTGCGGAGTCGACGAGGAGGATCTCCTCGACATGAGGAACGAAATCCGCGCGCTCGATCCCAAGCCTGGAGACCGGTTCCAGTCCGGGACGCCGGAAACCATCGTACCGGACGTCTGGGTAATGCCCAAGTCCGAAGGTGGATGGCGGGTGGAGCTTGATCCGGCCACGCTGCCCAAAGTGTTGATCAACCACACCTATGTCGCCGAAATCTCGCAGCTGACCAATCAAAATCCGGAAGGCAAAGCGTTTCTCGACCATTGCCAGGAAAAAGGGAACTGGCTGATCAGCTGCCTCGAGCAGCGCGCTAAGACGATCCTTAAGGTTGCGACCGAAATCGTGCGCCAGCAGGATGCCTTTTTTACACACGGCGTCGCCCATCTGCGGCCTCTCTGTCTCAAAAATGTCGCTGACGGGATCAAAATGCACCAGTCGACGGTAAGCCGGGTGGCTTCGAACAGGTACATGTTAACTCCGCGCGGGGTGTTCGAGCTGAAGTATTTTTTCACAGCGACAATCGCATCCTGCGAGGGCGGCGACGCGCACTCCGCCAAATCTGTCCGCCATCGGATCAAGGCAATCATCGCCGAAGAATCGCTCGACAAGGTACTTTCCGACGAAGACATCGTTGCTCAGCTCAAGCAGACCGGCATCAATGTCGCTCGCCGTACCGTCACCAAATATCGCGAGGCGATGAACATCCCTTCCTCCATACTACGGCGCCGCGATAAGCGTTTGTCCGCAGCTGCGATCAAGCGAAGTGACTAACCGGCATTCCTGGTCGGCGAGAGGCGACTCTCAACTTCCTCCGGGCCGAAGCAGCTTTCGAAGTCCTGGCATTCCCGACAACTGGGTGCAGTGCATGACGAAAAGCCTTCGGCCTCACACAGCTTGCGGTAAAAGTACTTTTTCCATTTCATGTTTTCTGTGTTGCCTGCCGCCAGCGCGGGAAAATGTCTGGCAAGCAGGCGGCTGAGCTCAGCGCGATTTGAGAGGCCAAGATCCCGCCAAAGATGGTCCGTGCGCATCGCACGCCGGGCGATGATCTTGGCCAAGCGGCCGCTCGCCGGGTCGGCCGGCGCAGCATGCGCTAGCAGCAGCCGGCGTAGCAGCTCCTCTTCCAGTTCCGGCTCGGGCTCGCTCAACTCCTCCAAAGCGAATACGCTGCTGGAGGTAGACGGGAAAGTTGCGGCCAAGACATCACGCAATTCGACAGACGAAAGGCCTGTCCCCTCCGTCGCCAACACCTCGCCCGCCTGGACCTCCTCAAGCGAACGTGAATGTACGCAGGGCAGCACATGCTGATCGAAGCTCCTCCCTAGCTCGGACCCACGCCATTGCGCGCTGGATAGGCAGCCATCATCGTAACGGCCGGCTTCAGCTTCCGGCATGACAAAGCGCCTTGTTGACCGCAGGGATGATCTTGTCGCCCCAGAGCTCGATCTGGCGCAGCATCGTCTTTTGGTCGAAGTCGCCCAATTGAGTCTGAACTGCGATCTGGTCCGGTTTCAAGATATCGATCTCTTCCAGCAGGCGATCAATCACGCGATTTACGCTGCCAATCGGCAAATTTTTGCGCATGGTCTCGAAGGACAGATCCTGCTGGGTCGGTGTCTCCTGCAGCAGGTAGCCATCGTGGCTCTGTTGGCGGCGCTGATGCAGGGCTTCAGAAAGCCGGCGCTGGAAGCGGGCATTGTCGAGATAGCTGTTGATCTCCAACTCGTCGTGGCTGGCATAGCAGCAGCGCAGCAGCGATATCTTGACGTCGGTGACGTTCTTTTCCTCGGATGCCGCCGCCCTCTCGACTGATTCACGCAGTGTGGTCAAAGTCTCTAAGCCGTCGTGGAAGGCTGTGACAAAAAAATTGTGCCCCTCGCGGTAGGCCCGAGCCATCCGTGCGGCTCCGCCAGCGATCCAGATAGGCGGCGTCGGCTGCTGGACTGTGCGGACCGAAATCGCTGTTGGGGGGATCTTCTCATACTGGCCGTCGTGTTCGAAGACGTTTTGGTTGAGGCCCTTGAGAATGATGTCCAGGTATTCCGAAAAGACGGCCGGCGCCTCATCGATGTCCACGCCGAACCGTTCGAACTCGAACTGCTGGTATCCCAAGCCTACGCCGAGCTCGAGACGGCCGTTCGCAACGATGTCGGCGAAGCCGATCTCGGACAGCAGGCGCTGCGGTTGGTAAAGCGGCAGCACGCAGACGGCAGTGCCCAGGCGAATCGTGCTTGTCAAGCCGGCGCAGTGCGCCACCATCATCAGCGGGGATGGTATGAGGCTGTAATTGTTGAAGTGGTGCTCAGCAAACCACGCGGTGTTGAACCCAGCCTGCTCCGAAGCGACGGCCTGTTCGATGGAGTTGCGGATGACGCTTTCTGAGGATTGGTGATAGCCACGCTGGGCGGCCAGAATGAAAGTGGCAAATTCCATGATTTCTCCTCGTTATAGACACGTCAGCCGACCGGGAATGTGCTCGGCATGCACATGCTTGGATCTCAAGCACCTCAGGTGCGTCGTGGAGCCGAGGCTTCATAATGCTCGGCCGGTCGCCCTGCGAAGGCCTGGCAATTAACCTGCGGCCTCCGCAAAACATTCGTCATAGAGTTCGCTGGCGTTTCCCGCATCACCGAACGAGGTCCAGCCGCCGTCCACGTAGAGGATCGAGCCGTTGATGTATGAGGCGTCAGACGAAGCAAGGAAGAACGATGCATCTGCGACGTCTTCTGGCCGTCCCATCCTGCCCATGGGGATGCGTCGTCCGATTGCTGTCAGGTCGATGCGGCCGGCTTTGGCCAACTGAGCAAGTGCGGGCGTGCGGATGTGGCCAGGAGCGACGGTGGCTGTCCGAATTCCGACCGGCCCGAGTTCGGCCGCCATGCAACGGGTCAGCATATCCATCCCCGCCTTGGAGGCGCCGTAGGCATGGCGCGGCGCGAACGGCAGAAAGCTGTCGATCGACCCGAGATTGAGGATCACGCCGCCCGGGCGCATAGCCTTGATCGCTTCGCGCGCGCAGGTGAAGGCGCCGGTAAGGTTGACATCCAGGACGTGTTCGAGCTGTTTCGACAGTTGCTCGATCGCAGGCACAATCCTGTCGGCGGTATCAGCACTATTGACCAGAACATCGATATACCCGAAGCGTCCCCTCAGTTCTTCGAACATCGACACCACATCGCTCTCGACGGCCACGTCCAGCGATTTCGCCAGATGCTTGCCGGGGAGCGATGTAGCCAGCTCTGCCGCTGCAGTGCCATCTTTATCAGCAATCACGACGGTGTCGCCGTTCGCGGCAAAGCGGCGAGCGACGGCCGCGCCAATGCTTTTTGCGCCACCGGTGACGAGCACGATTCGCGCATCTGTGCATTCGGCCGGACAGGAGAGCTCGGCTTGGAGCGCACCATCCACCGGCGGGTGAGCATCCCCCGGCTGGTTGAATGACATCCAGCCTCCGTCGACTGCCAGCACCGAGCCGGTGATGTAGCGCGCCTGCGTGCTGCTCAGAAAACGCACGACCCTGGCGATCTCGTCGGGGCGAGCCAAGCGCCCCATCGGCACGCGGCGGCGTATCGCCGCGAGGTCCATTTTGCCAGCGCGTGCCAGTTCTGTGACCATTGGGGTGCGGACGGAGCCCGGCGCCACCGCCGTGACGCGGATTCCTCGCATAGCCCACTCGCATGCAAGGGACTTTGTCAACGAGATCACGCCAGCTTTCGAGGCTGCGTAGGCGTTGCGCCTGGGATTGCCGACCACGCCCGCCATCGAAGCCACATTGACGATCGCACCGCCCGGCTTCATGCGCCGCGCCGCTTCCCGGGCCATAACGAATGGCCCAATAAGGTTCACTGTCACGCCGCGTCGGAAGGTATCGACAGCGGTGTCGATGATCCTATCCATCGTGGGTCCAACCGCCGCATTGTTGATGAGGACATCGATTTGCGCGAACCGTGCTTCGACCTGGCCGAAAAGTGAGAGCATGTCCTTCTCTCGCGACACATCGCACTCCAGACCGACGTGCGGCGACCCGAGATCCCGAGCCAGTTCAACCACACCACTGCCCGGAAGGTCCACCGCAACTACAGTGTCTCCGTCCGCGGCAAGGATATCGACCAGGGCACGGCCGATCCCGCCCGCAGCGCCTGTGATGATTACGGTGCGTGCTGCCAGTTTCACGAGAGCTTCTCCACGATGACCGCTTGTGATCTCAGCCCATCAACCTTGGGCGGAATGAAGGGCCGAGCCAAATCGTTGCAGTGACCGCCAGTTGCGGCCCCACACAGATGTCGTTCCCGTAGGGCGCTCATCCTCCATTTCTACCCACTTATGCAGCTCCCAGTTGGGGACCCTCGACGCCATCTTGGTCGGTGGGGATGTGACCCTTGAGCAACTGGTAGATGGGATCGTCTGGATGTTGTGCTCCAATCGGCTGTCGCCGGCCGAACCTATCTGCCTCAAGAATCGCTGGCGGGATTTGCTCCTCAACCCAATCGTAGACGACTGTCCGTTCCGCAATTCGCCACTCGTCCTGCCTCTTCTGAAACAGATCGCAGTAACGGCCGCAAAGCAGCGTCTGACGTATTTCTTGGTCTGTATCCGGTCCGCGTTGCAGCGCGGTGAAATAGCTCTCGACCGCGGCCTCTGCTGAACTGATGAAGTCGATCAGGCTGTTCGTGATTTGATGGATGTTACGGTGCCCCGGCAGACCGAGAGCAAATTGGATGAAGTCCTCTGCCGGTCCGCAATAGGGACCGTGCCTGTCATACGCTTCGGGCCAGTATGCGCTACGCAGCGCCGCCTCATCGGCGCGGTCTATCCCGCGGCAGTACCGATACAGGCAGTTGCGGATCGCCTCTCGGTCACGCAGTTCGGTAATTTTCGCGTGGTCGACAGGGTCTGTCGCGAATTGTATGATTGTTTTATCCTTCCCGATGCCAGTCTGCACTTTGCGTGTGTCTCTCTCTACAACTGAGTTAGCGGGGGGCTCGTCAACTTCCAGAGCTTGTTCGGGGCAGGCTCGTACCCCTTTTGAGGCAAGCAGTTGCTCCCCATCGGCAACATCAATATCACCGGGCAAGATGTAGCCGGCGTCATCAAGCTTGAAGACTCTCGGCGCCCGCGCCCAGCAGCGCGCATGACCCTGGCATCTGGCTTTATGTACGACGACACGCATAGCGAACTCCAATGTCGTTGGCTGAAACTTCAGGACCAGTCCAGGATCAGATTCTCGATCCCGAACACATGGCCGCCGAAGGTGATAGGTTCAGTCCCTGTCTTGATCCGAAAGGCTGGGATGCGCGCCAGCCACTCCTCCAGGCCAATGACAATCTCCCGCCGGGCAAGGTGTGAGCCAAGACAACGATGGGGACCATAGCCAAAGGCAGCGTGCCGGTTGTCCTCGCGCGCCAGATCGATCTCATTCGGGCATTCGAATTCCGCCGGGTCACGATTGGCAATCATCGTGGCACAGGAAACATAGTCTCCCTTGCGGATCGGCGCGCCTTTGAAGTCGACATCCTTCGTTGCCACTCGGATCATCTGAATGGTCGAATAGGCGCGCAGCAATTCTTCCGCAGCGACGGCAATCCGGTCCGGTTCGCTTCGTAGCAATTCCTGATCTTTGGGGTTGCGCGCGAGATGGGCCAAGTCGAAGCATATGGCTGCTGAGACCGTGTCGAGTCCCGCGACGAACACAAGCACGCCGATGCCACGGACTTCTTCGTCACTGAGCAGACGACCCTCGACCTTTGCCTTCACGATGAAGGTCATGAAATCATCGACCGGCTCCTTGCGGCGCTCGGTGGCAAGTTCGTCGATGAAGGCCACGATCGTCCGGGCTGCGGGTGGTCGTTGCTCCTTATCGCCGTGGAGCAGATCTCTAGCCCAGCCGACAAATGTTTCTAGTCCGTTGTCCGAAAGCCCAATAAAGCGAAGGAAGATATTGACCGCGAACGGAACTGCAAAATCCTTCATGATGTCGCAGCTCGTGCCTGATGCGGCGATCCTGTCGATCAGCTTGATCGCTCGTTCCCGGACAGCCGGCTCCAATGCCATTACCCGCTTTGGCGAAAGCAGCGGATTGAGCAGTGAGCGAAAAACACCGTGGAATGGCGGATCGAGCTCAAGCGGGATCATCGGCCAGCTCTCGCCGAGCACAGAGGCGAAGATGCTGCGATGGCTGGAAAACGTTTCGGTGTCCTGCAGCACCCGGCGCTGGTCGCTCGCGCGAGTGATGACCCAGGTACCCCGACCGTCGCGCGTGTTGCTGGTTGAATAAAAGATCGGAGGCCCGGCATGAACGCAAGCAACCGCTGCATGCGGATCCCCGTTAGCGGTCGGCAACATGCCGGGCGACGTAAACAGGCTGAAGTCCCTCACCATTTCGGGCGGGACATGATCTGGAACCGGCCGCGATTTAACCGCGCCAGAATCGAGAGACCGTTCATGAGATGCTGTCGGCATTTGCATGCAATCGTTGGTGCAAGCTCCGTGCCGAATTCGTCTTTCGATAATCCTTGCCGTTTGCTGGGCAACAGGTGGCGCCTGCGCTGACTTGCTGGTCGGGATTGCAACATTCTTGTCCAGCGTCGGACACAGAATGTAGAAAGCTAGACACCGACTTGGAGCAACTCAACTGGTGGGATCGCTAGCTGTGGAGCCTCAACAGGTTGTCCTCGGTTAGAGCGAGGCGACTGATAGGTGTTTTGGACTTTAGGCTCCCGTGGGGACGGTGCCAATTGTATCTGTGCAGCCAGACCGGCAACTCTGCGGCGCGGTGATCTGAAGTCGGATAAGCGATGGCATAAGCCCATTCGCGCAGTGCTGTCTGGATGAAGCGCTCGGCCTTGCCATTGGTCTTGGGTGTATAGGGTCTTGTCCTGACGTGCTTGAGGCCGAGATCGCGGCAGGCCTTGGCGAAGGCCTTTGATCTGTAGCAGGAGCCGTTGTCGGTCATGACGCGGGCTATCGTGACGCCGAGGCTGGCGTAGTAGGCCACCGCCGCCTTGAGGAAGGCGATGGCGCTTTCTTTTTTCTCGTCGGGCAGGATCTGCGAGAAGGCGATGCGGGAGGCGTCGTCGATGCAGACATGGACGAACTCCCAACTGCTGCCGCGCGAGCTGGCATTGCCGGTGCGCTTGCCGGTAATGCGATGACCGATGCGCTCGAAACGACCGAGCTTCTTGATATCGATATGGATCATCTCGCCAGGATGCTCGCGCTCGTAGCGTCGGATCGGCTCGGCCGGTTCGATATCCCGCAACCGCGACAGTCCGGCACGCTTGAGAACCCGGCTAACGGTGGCGGGCGAGACGCCGACCTCATGGGCGATGTGCTTGCCGGTCCAACGTTGCCGCCGCAGCGCCATGATGCGCTCGGCGATCAACGCAGCGGTGGCCTGCGGCATATTGGCGGGCCGCGAGGAACGGTCGATCATGCCGGCCCGCCCTTCGGACTTGTAGCGCTCGACCCAGCGCGCCACGATCTTGGCCGACACGCCGTAGACACGCGCCGCATGGGCTTTGGAGAAAGCGCCTTCTATCACCGACAGCGCCATCTCCTCTCGACGCAGCGGTGTGAGACGGGCATTCTTATGGATGTTCATTCGGACCCTCCGGTGAGTGCTGAAGCTTGGTAACTCCAGTCTCCCCGGTCCGGTCCGAATGGACAACCTCCCGAAAGCTCACAGCTAGTCGTGCGGTTATATAGTTTCCGAGGATGGCCCGCTTGCATACCTGCCTGCCGGTAATCTCTAACCCTTGACTTAGGGCGATGGCTATCGGTTATGCGGCTTGAAAGCGAAGAGGTGGACCCTTCGTCGAGCGCCGGTACGATATGGAGTGCTGCTCCGGGCTAATACCCATCCAGACAGAGCGGAACCTTCTATCACGTCAGACGCTCGGACAGTTGCCAAACCCCGATTTCCTGGGAACTGAATTGTGCTCGCCACCGGGTCCATTTTGCCGGCGCGTCTGTGGTGCAGGCCCCGATCAGCCTGACCAATGGCACAGGAACGCTTCTATGACCGAGCACTGCGAATTTGTCAGCTGGCGAACAATTCCTTGTAGCCGCTCGTCACCATCCAGTTCGCACGGTCGAGATGACTACGAAGCGCCTTCCTGGCGCGCTCCGGTTCAAGTGCCGGATCAATGCCGAGGATCAGTTGGGCCATTTCCTCTTCGGGCGCCTCATCGGCTGAGGCGTCCAGGAGCCTCATATAGATGGTAAAGTGCGCCCTGTCGTAGGCGGTAAGACGGTCAGACCAAGGGACTTCGTCGAGCAGTGTTGAGCTTTGAGTCCTATCTGTTCCCGTTGATTGATTCATGTCTGCCGCGAACCTCGCATGTTGATCGCTGGATCCAAGGCAGAATATCCCAAAATGGGATAATCCGAAACGGGGATTAGTCGCTGAGCCGGTCTCTACCTGCCGGTTCACCTAAATGCCCAAATCTCTTCGATCTCCCCGCCACCAGCGGTTTCTGGCCCAGTTGATCTCACTGCGCAATGTCAAAGGGCTGACGCAGGCGCAGGTGGCTGAGAAGCTTGGTCGTCCGCAATCTTTCGTGGCGAAATATGAGGGTGGCGAACGGCGTCTCGATGTCATTGAGTTTCTCGACGTAACTGCGGCCCTCGATGCTGATCCGTGTGAGATTCTGTTGAGCCTGCGCACGTAGTGGGCGCCCGCGCCCATCACCGCGCGTGCCGTGTGCCGGTGGGTCGAGCCCCGCTTTTCTTGGCTCTGGCGTCTCGACCATTCCGCTGCGCCTCCTAGCGCGTCGTTAGACTCTCGCAATTCGCTCTGTTTTGTGCCTTTCTCAGCAGGTGGCGCCGCATCCTTCTAGGCCCGCCGCGGCGTCCCGCAACCCTTAGCCAGCTGTGAGCTTTCAGTAGGTTGTCCATCCGGCCCTTCGGATGCGGTGCGGCTCAGACGGCGGACCCGTTCCTGTCATGATTCGCCGCCGCACCCATTCCTGGGAAGCAGCCATTGGCGAGCGGAGGACAAAATGATGAGACAGCGAAGCGCTGGGCCATCCGCGCTGTGGTGATACGTCGATGCATGGCGGTTGCGCGACTTCGTTGCTTGAAGCGAAGCGACCGCACCGCCCATTTCGTCAACTGGCGAACAAATCCTTGTAGCCGCTCGTCACCACCCAGTTTGCACGGTCGAGATGACTGCGAAGAACGTTGCGTGCGCGCTCAGGTTCGCGTGCCGGATCAATGCCGAGGATCACTTTGGCCATTTCCTCTTCAGTGGCGTTGTCGGCCGAGGCGTCCAGGAGCCTCATATAGGTTGTAAAGTGGTCCTTGTCGTAGGCTGTAATGCGGTCCGACCAGGGGACCTCGTCGGCGAACGGCGTGTTCGATCTGGGCTGCAACATCGCTAATTCTATCTCCGGCCAATGGACCCGCGAAGCCCTGTGCCTGCTAAATGTGGATTACATATTATAGTTGATAAACTCAAGCCGCCTGATCCGCTGGCTTGCGTGCATGGATATGCGCAAGTTGGTCGGACGGAATGTGCAGAGGATCAGGCAAAGGAAGCGCCTGACGCAGGAGCAGCTTGCGGAGATTTCCGGGTTCAGTCAGCAGTACATCAGCGGCTTGGAGAAAGGCCGAAGAAATCCGACAATTATCACGATCTATGAACTGGCATTGGCCCTCGGCGTCAGCCACATGGATCTGGTTCGGCCCGACAAACAGGCATGATACACCCGCCCTCCAAGTAGCTGGCCGCCTGATGGCGCGCGCCGGGTGCTCGTGAACCCAGGCTTTTCTTAGGGTCCCCCGGCAGCCCCTGCCATTTGGCTCGCCCTGGCCCGGCGCACCCTATTGGACAGTCGGCCGCTGCGGTTTTTGTCAGCCTTTCCTGGGGCGGTCGGCATTGCCTTTTAGGCCCGCCGCGGCCTCCCGCAACCTTCGCTCTCGCTTCAGGTCCTTCTCTTGGTTACGATCCTTCGGATGCGGTTCGCCTCTTTCAGCGGGCCTAATCGCTTTCTGCCGCCCACCCCACGGGGACAGCCACGCGAGACTAGTATGGAGCGTTGCGGTTAGCGCACGAACAGCAAAGGAACTGAAAAAACAGGCAACTGTCGAAGCATGGCTGAACCAGCCATCGTGTCGGCATCTTGGAGCCGCGTGTTCGCCTTGAGGCCCTGCCGGTAGGATCCCTGCAGTTGAAGTCATTGTCGGCATTCTGACAACAATGGACATGAACCGCCGAACTATCAAGGCGACCAGGTTGTTGTCTAGCAATGGTTTTCCGAATCGGCACGGCACTTGCGTTACCAAAAACAAGTACGCCGCGGCACGGATCGCCCAAGAGGCTGAACGACCTGATCTGTTTGACCCTCGCAGCAGGGGTGGATGGCTAACACAAAGGAAACTTTGAAGGTGGACGTTTTCGAAAGTTCTCCAATACCTGTCAGGAAAACACGGACGCCATCTTTCTCGGTGGATCTAGCCTTGCTGGGAGTCGCATTCGTTTGGGGGGCGAGCTATCCGGTCGGGAAAGGCGCACTGTTCTACGCGCCGGTTTCGATACTTGTTCTTTATCGCTTCCTGATTACTACGATCATTACGGCAGTGGCTGCAAGACATGAGATCGCATTGGTCTCCTGGGGCGATTTCATCCGCGGCTTCGCATTGGGAACAATACTTTTTTGCATCTTTATTGCTGAAACTTACGGCGTTGCATCGACAAGCGCAATGAACACGGCCTTGATCATATCGCTTTGTGTGATTTTCACGCCGAGCATCGACTATGGGCTATCACGGCGACTTCCACCTACGGGCATTTTGGCAAGTGCTGCCATAGCGTGCATCGGTGTCGGCATTCTCACTGGCGGGATCAGCAGGTTCAGCCCGGGTGACGCGCTTGTCTTGGGGGCCGCGATTCTGCGAGCGGTTATGGTCGTTTCCACCAAACGCCTTCTGGCCGGCCGGCAGATTTCATCTGCAGCCCTGACGGCCATCCAAGGATCGACGGTGGCAACACTTACTTTCGTTTTGGCCGTCGCTCAGTTCGGAATTTCAGGCCTTGTTGTGAGGGCCACCCTTCAGTTTTGGGGCGCTGTTGCCTTCCTTGCACTCTTCTGCACCCTCGCTGCATTCTACATTCAAAATGCCGCAGTGAGAAAATCCACACCGACACGGGTTGGCTTCTTGATGGGAACAGAACCTTTTTTTGGTTTCGTTCTAGCGCACCTTCTTCTGAATGAGCCTTTGACAGTACCGAGCTTGATAGGCGCAGGCCTCGTCCTCGCTGCGACGTTTGCTGGCATCTGGTTTGAGAGCAGGACATCCAAATGAACCCCATCTTGGCTTCCACCAAACCCGCCATCGGCGGCATTTCGAGTTTTGAAGATCTGGAGGCTTTTCCGGACCGAACCGCACCAGTTGCAACCATGTTCAGCGGCGGTCTCGACAGCACCTATCTTCTCTACAAGCTGCAAAGCCTTGGCTTTGCGAACATTGAAGCTGTCGCAGCGGATGTCGGAACGCGCATCGATCAGCCTTTGTTGGAACGGACGGCAGCCATGTTCGGCGCGCGCTTTGTCTGCCTCGAAGGGCGGGATGCCTTTGTCGAACAAGGCGTGAAATCAGCCATTCGAGCCCACGCCAAGTACCTTGGCATCTATCCGTTGAGCAGTTCGTTGAGCCGTCCCATAATCGCATCTTTGGTTGTTAATCATGCTAGGTCAATCAACTCACGGCTGGTTCTTCATACAGCAAACCTTTCTCAAAACAGTCTTCCGCGCCTTAACAATAGCATTAAGCGCTCAGGATTTTCCGGCAACTTCGGCAGTCCGTATGAATGCTCTGTGATATCCCGACAACAGAAGACCTCCGACCTGTCCAAGTGTGGAGCGACTTTTGTGGCGGACCGCACGTGGAGCGCGGACGAAAACCTCTGGTGTCGGGAATTCGAGTCGGGGCCTTTGGAAGATCCCGAGAACTTTTCCATCCCCGAGGAGGCATTTGCTTGGACGCGCCACATTCCCGCAGAGCAGCCGGTAGAGATCAAACTCGGGTTTGCAGACGGAAGTCTCGTGTCAATTGATGACCGTGATGTTGCATTGGTCGACGCAATCCCGTTCCTGAATAACACGGTCGGCAAATTCGGGCACGGCCGCTTTGTCGGGCTTGAACACATCACAACCGGCCAAAAGGTTCTCGAAGTCCGCGAGGCCCCTGCCGCGGCCATTATCTTCGACGCGCTGCGTCACCTCGAAACCGCTTCTCTTGACGTGGCATCAATCGTTTTGAAGCAAGGGCTTGAGCAAGCCTGGTCCCAAGAGGCGGTTTCAGGTGCATGGGGCAGTACTATTCACCAGATGTGCGAACGGGCCATTGCATCCGCCCTCGAGGGCGTTAGCGGGAGCGTCAGCTACATAGTCGATCACACACGCTTTTTACCTCGGTCGATCCGAGCCAGGACGCCGAGATACATTAGGGACCGCGACCTTTGGGAATACCAAGCCGCAACCCACATAGCGTTGTCCAAAGCGTTCCGTCCTCGCCAAGTCACCAAAAGGGAGACACCCGTGGAAAACAACGCACCCCAGGCGCCGGCCAACCTCAGTCAACAATGCACTGACGGTCTGGTGACAAATGGATGGTGGTTTTCAAAAGGCGAGCGCGCCGAAGCCTGCTTTGGCATCGAAATTGATGCAGCCTGGAAGAACTTTGCTGACCATTGGAATCGACTTCTTCTCGATGAATACATGCGTGACGGCGGAACATATCGTTACCGGCGCTATAGCGCTTTTGAATATGACGCGACTGACGGAATCTTTAGGCTCCTACCCCACGCCCCCTACGAACAATCAAAAAGTGTCAATCATCTGAATGGCGGCTTCAAGCGCCACTTCGAGCCCCTTGAAAACTCCTTTATAGACCATCCCGTCTTAGAAAAGATTCTGACAGGTTTCTGCAGAATTCTATGTGAAGCCGCCCGACATGATCGTTGGAATATCAAGATCCATCCCTACCGGATTGTCGCGCGCGATGGTGTAAATGGCAAACCGGCACCCGAGGGCCTTCACCAGGACGGGGTGGACTTCATTGCTTGCTATATGATTGGGCGGGTCAACGTCACCGGCGGCATGAGCATGATCACCGACGCCTCAAAGGAGTTCCTCGGCGAGGTCGAAATGAACTCCCCGAATGATTTTGTGATCTGCAACGACCGCGAAACCTTTCACGATGTATCGTCGATTGTGGCCGAAAACCTGAAAATGCCGTACGCTTATCGCGACGTCCTTGTGATCGCCTTCGAGAAATTATAACGCCCAGCGCGCCGAGAGCATTTTCAACAAGGTTCAATACTGCTTGGTATCCTCTCGGGTGTTCCTGGTGCGGGAACAATGCAGGATTAATTTCTTGCATCTAAACACCTAGATAGCAGTTTCGCCTCTCTGGTATGATGGTTTTTGGCCTCGCGGATCTCGCGTAATACGAATGACCGTGGACACCCCCGATCTTCGCAAGAAAGTGAGAAATTATCCTCATGCTGTCCGACGAGGTGGTCTGCGGCTTCGGAGGCACCGGGAACTGGTTTGGTAGCCAGACATTTGGGATGGAACCGGACATGCTCTCGATCGCCGGGGGGCTTTCATCCGGTCACCTGCCCATTGGCGGCGTCATTATCTCGACAAGATTTATCAATGCGCCGCTGACGAGGCCCACAAGGTCGGCGTGTTCGGTCACGGTTTCACCTACTCCGGTCATCCGGTGATAGCGGCCGTCGCCGCCGAGGCGATCAGGATCTACAGCGAGATCGATTTCGTGACCCAGGCGCGTCGTCTCGGCGATCACTTGCATGGAGCCCTCGCGGACGCGCTCGGCGACCATCCGCTTGTCGGTGAAGCCCGCGGCCGCGGCTTCATCGCGGGGGTTCAGATCGTCGAGGATCGTGCGCCCGTCGCGTCTTCGCGCCCGAGCTGAGGATCGGCGATGTCGAGCGGCGGTGCCGCGAGCACGGCGTCATGATCCGCAATATGGGAGACGTGCTTGGAATCTGTCCGCCCTATATAATCACCGAAAGCGAGATCGACCCCTTGGTTGACGGCATTCGTTCTGCACTCGACGGCGCCGCTGCTGCGAATTCCCGGGTCGGTCGGGTGGCATGAGTTCCAGCATTAAGACCGACTGCTTCACTTCAGTGGATATTATCGAGCAAACGCTCACCCGAGGGGTGCACTTCATCCGTGTCCGGTACAAAACGTCACCCATGTCTCAGGTCGGGCACGCCGCTCGCCAACGACACCGAGTTCGGCCTCGCGGCCTACTTCTACACCGGCGATCTCGGTCGCGCCTTCCGCGTGATGGAAGGACTGAAGTACCGGCGTCAATGAAGGCCTGATCACCACGCCGGAGGTGCCGTTCCGCGGCGTCAAGGAATCGGGCCTCGGCAAGGAAGGCGGCCTCCAGGGCATCGTGGATTATCTCGACACCAAACATGTCTGCATCGGCGGTCTCGGCGTCTAGTGGTTCCCGCCTGACATAGGAGTCCAATCAGAGATTCCCTTTCTGGCCTGCGCGTGCGAGTCTGGCGCATGCGCACAGGAAGATCGTTCACCGTTTCGTCGGCCGATCGCGTCCGTCTGACGGCGCTGATCAGGGATCGCAACGCCCCGCAAAAGCATGTCTGGCGCGCCGAGATAGTGCTTTTGCCCGCCGACGGCGTCGGCACCGGCGAGGTCATGCGCCGCATCGGCAAGTCGAAGACCGACGTCTGGCGCTGGCAGGAGCGCTTTGCCGCGGAAGGCTGTGACGGGCTGCTGCGCGACAAGACGCGACAGTGGCGCATTCCGCCGCTCGGTCCCGATGTCGGCGAGCGCGTCGTGGCACTGACGCTTGCCGATCCGCCGGGCGAGAGGACCCACTGGACCGCCGACATGATGGCGCAAGCCGCCGCAATCAGCGCCAGCGCCGTCAGGCGCATCTGGAAGGCGCATGGTCTCGCACCCCACCGCTGGCGCCAGGTTCAAGCTCTCCAATGATCCGAAGTTCGTCGACAAGTTGCGCGCCGTCGTCGGCCTCTATCTCGATGCGCCGGCCCATGCCATCGTTCTGTCGGTCGATGAAAAGAGCCAGATCCGGCGCTCGACCGCACCCACCCGGCCTGCCGATGAAGAAGGGGCGGCTCGGTACGATGAGGCACGACTACAAGCGCAACGGCACCACCACCCTGTTCGCCGCCCTCAACGTCCACTATTGTCCCGTTGACGAGAATATCATCTTAGTTGCTTGTAAAAATTTGTTCTCCACTTCCGTCTCCATCGTATCTCAGTCAACGCGATGGAGCAGGAAATGACTACAAACATTGTGAAACTGGAAGAAGGCAGGGCAATCGGCTCTAATCGTGACGTGCCGCTGTCAGATCATGAGGCGGAAGCCCTAGGGCATCTTGCGGTGGCGCTGAGTGGCATTTCGACGACCATTCGGTCCGCCGCCTACAAACACGCGCTAAACTCTAGTCACGCGATGAAGCCCCTAAAGGAGACGGAGGACGCGCTTACCGACTACGACGCCTTGGCGAGGGCGGCGGGCCGAAAGCAGCCGAAAGCGGCGGAGGAGGACGACAGGAAGGGGGACGCCCTAGCGAGAGAGGCCGCCGCACAGGTCAGCAGGGTCGATCAGACCCGATCTTCCCGCTGGAGCAGACCGCGAAGGGTACCGGTGGCATCAACGGACTACGTTCGGCAGGTGGTCATGGCAGATAGTCAGCTTGGAGCAGTGTCGGCACTGGTAAACGCGCGGCGAGTGGCTCCAGAACGCTTCCATGCTTCTGTTCCCAGTGTAGATAATAATCCGGATGCTCCGCTTCTGACCTCTTTTTCGGACTATCTGAGCAGGGTGTGCGGACTGGAGTCAAAGTCCCGCGAAGGCGTTCTCCTGGGCAGCCGCCGCTTTCTGGATTGGTTCCATCACCACCATTCCCGGCCAAGCCCTCGGCGCGTTGACGGCTGAGCATGTCCTTGCCGCTGTCGAACATCGGCTGTCACTATCGGCGACCTCCGGTACCCGCACCGGCAGCAACTTCTCACATCGTATTGGGCTGGCCACCACGACCAGAATCTCGCGCGCGTCGTCCCCAGGACGCCCCACTGGCGTTTGGCTCATCTAACCCTCGAACTCGGCTACGGCCCGTCGACGGTCTTCTTCACATGGGTCGGATTCGACGAAATGGACGAGGTCACAGGCGACGGCCATGCTGAACTGCTCGACGACGGCTCCATCGACATCACCTTCTATCACAACGGCGACGAGGCAATCCTCAAGGCCAAACGGGACACTTCTTCAACGGCCTGCTAGGAGATCCGTGTTCGCCTTGCGCTGACAAAGAAGCTCACACATGACGTCCGGGAGACGATGCTGGCAAATGGTCTGGCTGAAGCATTCCACCCACAATACCAAAGCCCGTCCCGATCCAAAGCGCTTCTAAGCACTCCACCTCAGGCGCAAGGCCGGTTGGCCAGTGCATCTTCTTGGTCCGCCGGAAGAGAACCCCGCCCGACAATAGCTTCATGAGGTCTTGCGCTGCAGTGTCGACCGTAAAAAAGGGCGCGCGAGGCGCCCTTCATTTAAACCGGCAGTCGGGAAGCAGACTTCACTCTGATATTCAAAAGCGGTAGGTGACACCTGCGCCTATCAGCCAGGGATCGAGCTCCGCCTTCCCCGTCAGCTTCGCGCCGGTCACCGTGACGTCGAAGTCCGGCTTCAGGAAAAGCTTCTTCACGTCGAAGTTGAGGCCCCAGTGCTGGTCCACCATGTAGTCGAATCCGACCTGCAGCGCCGTGCCGAACGTGTTCTTCACCTTGAGAGCATCAGCGCTGCCAGTGTCCTGGTTGTAGAAGATCGTGTAGTTCACGCCGGCGCCGACATAAGGCTTGAACGCGCCGAGATCGGTAAAATGGTACTGCAACGTGAGTGTCGGCGGCAGCAGCCAAACTTTGCCGATGTTGCCCAACCCTCCGATCGTCCCTTGGCCCGCGATGTTGGCATAAGTGGTACCGAGTATGAGTTCGGCGGCGATGTTGTCGGTGAAGAAATACGAGATATCGAGTTCCGGCGTCACCGTGTCCGAATACGAAAGACCGGAGCCGGGAAGCGTATCAACGTAGCCCAGATCTTTCGTAACGACGCCCAACGCCCGCAGGCGGACCTGCCAAGGGATTGGCGCTTCGGTGACCGAGGCTCCCGTCTCCGCCAGGACGGTCTCTGCTTGCGCAGGCTCCGCGGCGACGGCCTGCTGTCCCACCATGATCAGGGCCACCGCCGCTGCTGTTGCCCGCGCTACGCCCATTCGCGTTCTCGCCATGAGATTCACTCCTTGATGTTCAGAAAGGATGCACTGCACTATTTCGTCTCCTGCTCGAATGAATTGTTGATGGACCTCAAATGCCCCTCTTGCGTTGCAACGCGTTCCGCCGTCTCCGGAGGGTGATCGTTGAAGCCGATTGCGCTGCGGAGAAAATTGGTGCCTAGACTGATGAATGCGGCTTGCTCCCGATTGTCCTCGCCGCAGCCGTGCCCGCCTGCGCTGGCCTCGTAGAAGTAAGCGGGATAGCCAAGAGCCTGCAGTTTTGCGGCCATCTTGCGCGCATGGCCCGGATGGACGCGGTCGTCGCGTTTCGTGGTGGCGATCAGGATAGGCGGATAGGGCTGTCCCGGCGCTGCGGCGTGATAGGCGGAGATTTCCTTCAGGAAAGCCCAATCGTGAACCTTGTCCGGATCGCCATATTCGTCGATCCAGCTCGCGCCCGCCAAGAGCTTGGTGTAGCGACGCATGTCGATAAGCGGTGCTGTGCAGAACAGAGCCCCGAAATGCTCAGGATAGCGGGTCAGCATGTTTGCGATCAGCAGGCCGCCATTTGAGCCACCCTCGGCGGCAATCCGCCTCGGCAGGGTGATGCCCCTTCGCACGAGGTCGGAGGCAACGGCGGCGAAATCGTCGTGGGCGAGACGCTTGCCCTCCCTGCGCCCGGCTTCGTGCCAGCGGGTGCCGAACTCGCCGCCGCCGCGGATGTTCGCCTCGACACACGTGCCGCCGCGCTCGAGCCACAGCTTGCCCAGCGGGGAGTTGTAGTAGGGCAGGAATGATACGCCGAACCCGCCATAAGCGGAAAGGTGAATCGGAGCATCTCCGTTCCCGTTCGCCGGACCAACCTGCGTATAGGGGATCAGCTCATGATCGATAGAGACTGCCTCGTGGCGCGTGACCACCAGTCCGGATGCATCGAAATTCTCCGGGCTGCGCTTCAGGATTGCTGAAGCGCTGAGAGACGGCGCGGCATTCAGATCGAACAGCAAGAGCTGCGGCGGCGTGATCGGATCCTGAGCACAGATCAGGACCTCTCCATTGGTCTCGTGAACTGCCGCATCGAATGACCAGACGTCGACAGTACCTTCGGCGGGCAGGGTGTTCAGGACTCGGCGCGTCCATTCCTGGTGGCCGGGAGTGAACATCTCGAAACGCGGTGCGAGATTGACGAGGTAAGAGATAATGAGCTTCCCGTCATTCCAGAAGAATGACTGCATGGAGCGCCTTTCCCCTGGTTGAAACAGGGTCTCAAAAAGGCGTCCGCCGGCGAGGAAAGTGGAAAGCGAGATGACGATCAGCGCGTCGGCGGGATGGGTGGTGCCTCCCACCGTCCAGGGCTTGCGCGGCCTTACCGCCAGCCAGTCGCCGAAGACCCGCCACGACGCGTCGCGAGGAAGATCGATCTGCCTCCTCGGCCCGCTCCTATCGCCGATCCAGCTGATCTTCTCGAAGAAGGCCGGCTGCTCGATGAACCAAAGGCGCTCGCTGCGGCCGGTGCGGTCCGAATGACCAGACACTTGGAAGCTTTCGAACCCGGCCTCGAAGATTGCCGGCGTGGTGAGGGGATCCGCGTCACGCTTCCACAGTCGAACTGTGCGCGCATAGCCGGAGCGGGTGGCCATGCCATTACCAAGCGCACTGGAAAGCAGAAGCGTGTCAGGGTCCAGCCAATTAACGTAGCCTTTGGCCTCGGGGAGGTTGAAGCCGTCGGCGACAAAGCTCAGAGAAATCAGGTCGAATTCGCGATGCACGACCGCGTCGCTGCCGCCGCGCGACAGGCGCAGAACGGCTCTTTCCCGTCTCTCCGGCTCGATGGACGCGCCGTCCCAGATCCAGTCCTCTCCGTCGCTAGCCGCGAGAGCATCCAGATCGAGCAGTAGCTCCCATTGGGGATCCGCCTTCATGTAGGCGGCAAGGGTGGTCCGGCGCCACAGTCCGCGTGGATTACCGTCATCTCGCCAGTAATTGTAGAGGTACTGACTACGGCGCGCGATCAGGGGAAGATTGTCGCGATTGTCGAAAATGGCTGTCAGAGCCGCGCGGTCGCGCTCGAACTGCGTTCCACTGAAGTGCTTCAGGGTCTTTGCCGACTGGCCGGCGGCCCAGGCAAGTGCCCGCTCGCCTTCCACATCTTCAAGCCAAAGATAGAGATCGTCGTCGGGAGCATCCAGCGTTGGACGGACATCAAATGCGTTCATGTCCGGACAGCCTTCAGAAAGAAGGGATAGAGGCTTCCGTTTGATCGGGAACGCTTAGTGTTGGTAGCGGCGCCCACATGTTCGAAAAGCGTGATCATTGATGAGTTCTTCCAGTCGGTGCGGCATCGCAGTGCTTTTGCGCATAGGGCCGCAACCTTCGTGCCAACTGGGAAAATCGTTTCGGAACAATGCGATCGCTCTGGAAGCGTTGTGTCACATGTCCGACATCGTCGAGAATCCGACAACGAGTGCTCCTCCTAATCACCGGATCAACCTCCGGCGCCAGTCGTGGACACTGTGCAGAACTCGAGAAGTGAAGCTCATTGGAGTGAACCTGGTTGACGCCCAACATCTTCGCTCTGGAGCGCTTCACGCACACGGATTCATGGCAGACACCATGATGCGATCGATGCTGTTAGAGACCAAGCTGGCTGCGCCTGTGAGTTTCAGCCGCCAGCTGGAAGCAGCGGAGTTCTGAGGAGAAGGGTGGGGGGCCCAAGCCCTGCCGCAATCTTGGCCTGCACCGTCCCCTTGATTGTTGTGGGTCAACGTCTGCCTGCCCGCTGAATTTGGCACGCCTTACACCTACGTCACGACCAAGACCTTCCTGTTGCACTTCGGCCTCGACACACTGCGGGATTTGCCCGATTTCGAGGCGATTGAGGTTGCCGCGCTGCTCAGCAAGGAGAAGCTGCTGGCGGGCGATACTCCCATCGGGCTGGTGAGTGGTGGAGGAGGTGAGGAGCGACACTCCAAGGCCAGGACGGGCTAGCGCAGCAGATACATGGAAGTAATCGCTTGATATGAGCGGTTGAGAGTCGAATCAGGGAACTATGCGATCACTATCGATAAGAGGTGGCAATATCGATCGTGATTGTATCGGGCCACTCTACGGCGAAGGAGGCGGCAACTTGTGTCTCCGACCCGAAACGATTACCTTGCGGCCATTATGAGCAAGCATTTGGCATCCGTCTTGACGACGTGAACGCGCCCTGCAGCGTACAGCTGGACGACGCGGCGCTGGCCGATTGCTTTGCGGATCTCGATTTGGCCAAGCAGCATCCCGCTCATGTCAGCGCCTTTCTCGGCGAGGTCCCTCTCGCCCAGCAAGTCGAGTTCGCAACCGCGCACCACATTCGCGGTCGACGAGATGAAGGCTTTTGCCGCCAAGTTCTCTGCCTGGTCCGGCGAAAGCTATCCGCTCGCCGCATAATGGCTGGACATGATAGCCGACGCCCGTCCCGAATGGCGGCGGCTTTTTCGTATTATATCGACCTGATCGACAAGATGCGGCGGAACAGGGGTCCACGTGCGATGCGGCCAAAGCGGATCCAGCTCTCGAGCGCGACTACGGGGTAGGTGTGGTCGCTGGAGCCGCGGCCGACCTCGACCTCGCGCCAGCCGGTCTTGCCGCGCAGGGTGACCAGCAGCCCTTGCCGTCAAAAATCTCGATCCAGCTGGCGCCATCGCTGTTGTCGTCGCGCATGACGTCGAGACCGACGATCTCGGAGCGCCGCAGGCCGCCGCCACAGCCCAGGAGCAAAATAGCGCGGTCGCGCAGGCCCTGAGGTCGTGGCCGAGCGTGGCGATCATCGCCAGCAGATCGTCGCCAGGACCGCCTCTTTCTGCCGCGGTGGCTTTGCGTGCTTGCGGCGAATGCCGGCAAGAACCTTATAGATATGCCGCTCCGCGCGGTCCAACGGCCGGCCGCGCTGGGTAAAGTTCCAGGCGAGGCCGGAAAGCCGCCGCTCGATGGTCGCAAACTAAAGGGCAGGGGCGCCACGCTTCGGATCGCCGGCGGCGGTGCCCGAGGCACAGGCGCTGATATTGAGCCTGATCACCTTCGAGCCCGGAGGCAGGGGATCGAAGCCAGCGCGCCGGCACCAGGAGGAAAAATGCCGCCAATCCTTGGGGTAGGCGTCGCGCGTGTTCTCCGAGGTGGCGTTGTAGCCCCTCGCGGTCTCGACCAGTTCCTGGACATGCGCCGGGACTCTTTGAGCCGGGTCTCCATCTCCTTGTAGAGCTTGTCAAGCTCGCCATCGACTGGCTTCAGGTCGTCGATTGAACATTGCGTCATCATAGGCTTTGTGCCTTGTTGTAGCAGGCATCGTCCGTTCGCGCGGCGGACACAGACATCACCGTCGCTGAGCCGAGAACGACGGTAAAAGAAAATGCACTCACTGACTTCATAACCAATCTCTTTTGCGGGTGATTTAGAAACGGACGCCGAGCTTGGCGCTGAACCCGTGTGTCTGGGCATCCGAGGCGATCTGTCCCTGATAGGCGATGCCGAACGTCGCGTTCTCGGTGATGTTTACGTCAAGCCCAGCTTCGAGCAGAGCTGCGTTCTTTGCGATCGGCACGCCCTTGATGGCGAAGGAGGAACCGCCAGCAAAGGCAAGAGCGGTATCCGGCCTGACGTCGCCGAAGGCGTGGCGCCAGCCAAGACCGCCGCGCGCGGTAGCAGTCACGGTGCCGAGGGTCAGTACCGTCGACGCACGCAGACCTAGCGTGGTAAACGCCGTGTCGCTCGAGCGATCCCCGCTCGACAAGGCGGCTGCGCCGCCATTCTCGGTGAAGCCATCGGCGTCAAAATTCACATAAGCGAGATTAGCGTAGGGCTCGAAGGAAGCCGAAGCCGTATTGATACGGTAGCCGAGCTCGCCAAAGGCCTGGAACGTGCCGGCGTCGTAATCGGCCGAAAGGCTGTCGGCGAAGCCTGGAAAGACCACGGACCTGCCGGTCTCGATGCTGTGCCAGGTATAGGCAAGGCCGGAACGAAAACCGAGATTGCCGTTCTGCGTGCCGGCAAAAAGACCGAGATGGTAATTCTCGCTCGAGCCCGACGACGCGCGATCGTCCGCCTCCAAGGAGGTATGGCTGTAGCCGCTGATGAGGCCGAGCCGCCAGCTTTCGCCGACAGCCGCGTCACCGCCAGCCAGAAAGCCGCCTGTCGAGTGATCGAGACCGGCGGCATTGCCGTCGCTGTCGAGATGACCCCAGGCGCCGAAGCCACGGCCCCATACGGCGAAATTCTCACTCGTTGCCGGGGCCAGTTCCAGACCACCCAGCCCATAAGTCATCACCGGAACGCTGGAGGCACCGACGCCGTCGAACGCCGCACGGATCCGTTCGCTCGCGGCATCGCGTACAGAATGACTGTCCTCGATGAGGCCGCTATGAATGGAAGCATGAACCTCGCCTGATAGCATATCGAAAGCGTTGCGGGCTTCCGGCGCCGTCAGGAACAGGATGTTGTCCTGGATCGGATTACCGCTTCCAAGCGCCTGAGCCGCTGCGGCGACCGAGCGTTGATTGAAGGTGCTGGCTACATCGGCAAACGCCGTCGATGTGCGGCTGATATCGAGATAGACATTGTTGGCATCGTAGACGAGCTGGAAATCGACGAAGGGCGTCGCGTCTGTCGCCAGAGCCCCCGTCAGCCCGCCATAGGTGCCGCTTACGCCGCCTGCTGCGGAGAGCAGAGTATATCGGGCATCGACCGATAGCGTTCCCTGCCGCAGCAGCTCGATCTGCGCGCCGCTGTCGATCGCCGCTGCTCCGCCAACATCGATGAGATCGGACGACCTTGCGAGGTCGACCTGATAGATCGATCCGGACTGCTGCGCGAAATCGCCCGTGACAGTCAGTGTGGTGACGATCCTGCTCGGATCGGTCGCACTGCCAGGAGCGACCGTGCCGCCCTCGGAAATGGTGACCGCACCGTAGGTGCCGCCGCCTGCGACGACACCGCCGCTGTTTGCGATAGCCGTGCCCCCGATCTGCCCGTCATTCCCGAGAAAGCCGGACGTGGTCGCATCATGGGAAAGCACACCTGTATCGGCAAGCAGCAATCCCGCGCCGGAACCGACCGTCGTCATGCCGGAAAAATTGTTCTTTCCGCTCAGCGTTTGCACGCCACCGGCAACGAATAGTTTGCCGCCCATATTATTGTTATCAACGTCGAGGTCGTTGATGCTGCCGGCGAACGTGTCGTTCGAATCCGTTAGCACCAGGGTACGCTTGCCCAGTTCGACCGTTCCGCTGCCACTCAGGCTACGAATACGGGCATCGTTGTAGGCGTCGGAGATTCCCCAATAGTCGCTGCCATTTCCATGTTCGGAGATATCGAACGTGCCGTCTGCAACGACTTTCGCTGACCGTTGGATGTTGCCGAGCCCCGCAAGCGAGAGATAGGCATCCTGAGCAATATTCGTCTCGCCGGTGTAGGTGTTGACATTCGTCATCCGGACCACCGTCTTTGTATCAAGCGTCAGCGATCCGGAGCCGGAGACGACACCCGCTATGCCGAACCCGCCCTCATTCCCCATGCTCGTCGTGATCCTGCTCAGACCGGTCCCTTCGGGTGCGGATGAATCGGTAGAGAAGTTGCTGGCAGTGACGAAATGTGACGTATAAGCGGTATACTTCTTCTCCAGATCGAAAATGACCGATCTGTTTTTGAAGAAGTCAAGACCGGCAACAAAACTGGTCTGGTCATTGGGTTGTTCCGTCGTGCCGCTGGTGTAGGTGAAGTCGATATTGTCCAGCCTTACCGGATCGCCATCCGTTCCTGCGATTGTAACGCTCGGGATGTTGCCCGATGCGCTTACGATCTCGCGTTGCTCATTTCTCCGAACATTTTTAAGTTTGACGCCCGCATCCTGAAATTGCTTCAGCATCGCATCACTGATCTCCAGACTGCCACCGCCCGGTGTGCCGGTGTCGAGCAATACCGCGGTCTTGTTGGGGTCGGTGATTGGTGGGGCTCCATCCTTAACCGTGTACTGCAGATTGTAGCTGCCTTCGTATTCGGTCGAGGCATTGGCGCCAGAGCCAGGAAAATTCTGATAAGAATCCTGATCTTTTTCCTCGGGTTCTCCCCATGGCATGGCATTAGTATATTGGGCCCGGAGGCTTGGATTGAGGTTGACAATCGTGCAGGGGGAACAGCCAGGCGTTTGGTCGCTCTCGGAATCCGGATTCACATTGGCGGAGACCACGTAGCCAGACCTGGTGACACTGCCCATCATGCCCCAGACACTTGTCTTGCCAAGAAAATCGCCGGCCCCGAATGTACCTGCGAAATCGCCGCCTTCGTCTGCCATCTTGCCAGCGGTCATTTTCGCCCGCTGCTCCTTATCGGCGTGATAAGGTTCTTGGAGATCCTGACCATACATATCTTTAAGTCCATCCGTCACGGATCCCGGCGTGCACTTAAGATTGTTGTCCTTGCAATACGCATGGGTATAGACAAAATCGAGAATGCGAGCAGCCCGGTATTTCTTATCGCTTACAGACGGCCCGTCGATTGTTATCTTTTGATCTGGATCGACATATGTAAATTTATCAATTTCCACGTTCTGAAGCTTATTACCATACGTTCCGTCCCCGTACGTATATACGTAAGGCGTGTCGGCAATCGGGCGGACCCCGGTCACCTCTGACCCGATCTGCGTGTTGAGCTGGTCCGAGCCCGTGTCGAATACGTATCGCTGCGCGTTGCCATTGTTGATCTTGGCCCAGATGCCCAGGCGGTCATGGCCTTCCCCGACATACTCCAGCGGGATCGAAATCGGGTCGTCGGCCAACGCTTCTCCAGTTGGAAATGCTACCAGACCCACCCCGAGAGACACAGCCGGCAGGAATACCGTCGTCATCGCGGTGGTTGCCGCCAGAAAGTTCTTTGTCCTGAAACAAGCCTGCATACCTGGTCCTCGAAAAAGTCTCGCAAACTGATTGTTCATTGGAACGGCCTCCTGAATTGTTTAACGAGACCCTTTATGGCGGCCCTGGCTGACAACAGCCTGAAAGCTGCAAGCGGCCTGCGAGAATGGGGCGATCCTGAATGACGACAGGTGCTGTCAACAATGGATGAGTGCTCGGCCTGAAAGCTGAGCACGCTTTATGCTCAGGCTGCTGACAAGGCCAAAGCAGCGTAAGTGCGGAGTGAAATCCAAGGTCCACATGGGTCGTCGCGCTTCCCGTGCGCCTGGGAAGGCGCCGGCCCGGCCAAGCTTTCCCAGATCGTCCGGATGGCGCACAAGATACCGGTTCAGGTCGATCGAGATGGAGGCCGAGGCGTATGCCAAGGCGGTCGACTGCCTGACGAAAGATCAGAATGCGTCGCTGGCGCTCTACGATTTCCGCCGGCAGCGAGCTCAGCTCCTGCCGGGCATCCGTGTTTACTGGCGACGAGACACAAGATGTGCCCAAATTGCCACCAGACCGTCACCTGCGATGAGTTTCGGCAACTGATTTTGTCCTTTCAATCGTCGCCACTTCCTGGCCGCGGCCAACATGGGCCACTCGAAGGCAGCAGACTGGCGGCTATATGGACGGGCTGTGAGCCCGCACCGGAGACATTGGCGAAATCTACGATCTCTATAGCAACGTCAAGGAGAAGCGCGAGGTGTTGCAGATGTGGTCAAATCACATCGAATGGCTGATCAAGCAGGCTGCGGATGACGCTCTGGCGGCGTAGCTGCTGGCATGGGCGGAAGATGCGGCGCAACAATCGT
>NZ_RZSL01000200.1:0-9676 GCF_003997355.1 Mesorhizobium sp. M1E.F.Ca.ET.041.01.1.1
TCAAAACACAGCCTCGGGAGTGGGGGCCTCGATCGTCGGATATGCTGTGGAGTTCGCCCGAAGCGAGATCCCGCAGGTGCATGTCGCATTTCACCCGATCAGGTTTCTTTTCGCTGAGCTGGACGAGGCCGGCCAATCGCACGCCCCGCTCGGCCATGATGGTAGTAATTTCCTGCAGGAATGCTTCGAACTCCGCACCGTTTGAATAAACGATAGCGGTAATCGGACAGTCAGCACGAACGCCCTGCATGGGAAATCTCCTTGAGTTTGAATTTGCCGACCGAGCAGCAGGCGCGGCGGGATCGGTCCGGAGCAGCGGGATTGGCGATGTCCGGGGCCATCGGTCTATCTCCCAAAGCGCCCAGGGCTGAACGGAAGCACTTCGACGGACATGCCAGGCTCGGCCGGCGTCGACCCACCGGGCACAATCGCGACGGCGTCGGCTGACACCATCGGCATCATTCTGTGCGAGCCATCCGGCCCGCTGCGGCTGGCGGTCAATCGCCCCTGCCCGACATCCAGGCGGACCGGCACCAATTCGGTGCGATCCGGCTTGCGGGAACATGTGAAGGCCAACTCGGCGGTGATGCGCCTCGCCGGCACCTGACCGAGGAGGGTCGCTATGATCGGGCGCGCGAAGGCGAGCGCGCCAAAGGCCGCGGCCTGTGGGTTGCCTGGCAATCCGACGAAGCACGCCTCCCCTATCTTGCCGATTGCCAACGGCTTGCCGGGCTTCATTGCCACCCCGACGATCTCGAGTTGGCCGCCGGAACGCATTACGGCATTGCGCACGTGGTCCTCCTCGCCAACCGACATGCCTGCAGTGGTGATGACCAGATCCGCCGATCTCGCGCTGTCTTCGAGCACTCGCGCGATGGCCGCGGTGTCGTCGTGAACGGTCGACAACGTGACATCGGTGTTCGGCTCCCTCAACAGGGCAGCGAGGAGCGGACCGTTGGCGTCATAGATCGCGCCGGATGCAAGCGACCCACCAGCCTCGCAAAGCTCGGAGCCGGTCGTGACAACGGCGATCCGCACGCGACGCGCAACCGGGACGCGGTCAATCCCGATGGCGGCAAGAAGCGCGATTTCCGGCCAGCCGATCATGCGACCTGGACAAAGAACGCAGGCTCCTTGCCTCACATCCTCGCCGGTCCTGCGAATATGCGCGCCTGGCGCCGCGTCGAACGCGAACTGCACGAGATCGCCACGCCGCGTCGTTTGCTCCTGCATGACGACAGTGTCCGCGCCCTGGGGCAACGCCGCACCCGTCATGATGCGGTGCGCAGCGCCCGGAGCCAGCACACCTGGCGGATCACCCGCCATCGTGCGACCTACCACCGGGAGAACCAGAGGCACGCCTCTCCTGCCGGTCAGGCTTATCGCATAGCCGTCCATTGCCGCCTGATCGAAAGGCGGAATAGCGCGGGGCGCTTCGATGGCCGCGGCCAGAAGACGTCCAACGGCGTCGGCCAATGCAACCATTTCCGGCTGGTCCAGCCGCCGTGCCAATGCGATGGCTGCGCTTCGCGCCGTTTCGAAGGGCACGGCGCCTGCGCCTGGGCAGAAGCAACTATCGGGCAGTATTGCCGGCATGGTCATGCCTCGACGTCCGGCAGCGTCTTTTCGAGAATTGCGCGCATGGCCGCAAGTCCCGGATCCTGCGCGCGGTTCATGATACCGATGAGTTGCGTCCAAAGATCGTCGGATGCGGTGTCCACGAAATTGCGGACGGCCGAGCCGACGATATCGACCGGCGAACGACCGGACGCATCGGCAGCGGCGGTCAGCCGTGCTGCCAAGGACGGCTCTTCGAAAGCGGCAATGACGGCCATGGCTGCTTTCGGGTCTTCGAGCGAGGCAATGATATCTCCGAGCATCGCGTCCGCCTCACTGCACCAGCGGCGAGGATGCGCCGTCGATTGCAATTCCGCCGATATTCGCCCGGCCAACAAGAAGAGAGACATATTGCGCCGTCGCCTGCCGGCTGACGTGCTCGGCCAGGTAGGACGCGATGCGTTCCCGCACAGCCTCGAACGGAAGCTGGCGGCCATCGATGCGCCGCGTCAGTCGGATGAGGTGGACGCCGTAGCGCGTCTCCACCGGCGGCGAGACATCGCCTGGGGCGAGATCGACGAGAGCGGCCTCGAATTCCGGCGTCGTGTCGCCTGGCCCAATCTGGCCAAGGCTGCCGCCAAGGGTTCCCGACGGGCAATCCGAGCAGTCTTCCGCCAACGCCGCAAAACGCTCAGGCGCCGCGGCTAGGCTGGACCTGAGTGACAGCGCCTTTTCACGCGCGGCGGCGAATGCCTCGCGATCATCGTGACGAGCCGCTATGAGAATATGGTCGGCTTCATAGAGAGGCGGCGTCACGAAGCGGCGAAGATTGTTCTCGTAGAAGCGCCGCAGCGTCTCCTCGTCCGCCTCGGGAACGCGGACCTCGCGCTCGATCAGGCCGCGCACCAGCGCATCCTCGATGGTCTCCCTGCGCCCGTCCTGATCGGTCCGTTGCTCCACGGCGATATCGAGGCGCCGGGCCTCCTGCAGGAGCAATTCGCGGATGACGAGCGCACGGGTTGCGGCACGCCAGCCCTCGCCGGGATTGCGGGCGGGAAAATTCTGCACCTCGGCGGCGATCGCCTTGCGCGATATCGCCACGCCGTTGACCGTCACCGGCGGCATCGCCACGCGCTCGCGGGACGGCGTCGTGTCGGGGGTTGCAGGCCGGTGTTCGTGCGGATGTTCGGACGCTTTGCGGCCGGCCGAATGGTCGATGACAAGCGCGGCCATGATCTACTCCGCAGGCTGGTGGGAAGGAGTGGCAGCGGGCCGCCGCGCCGGCGCGGACGACCGCACCGCCGGCGCTGGCACGGCCGGCCGGCGGGTTGCGAAGCGCGTGCGCACGACCTGATAGCCCGGGCGGCCGAGATACCAGACCGGCGCGCTCCAGACATGGACAAGCCTCGTGAACGGAAAGACCAGGAAGATCGTCATGCCGAGCAGGAGATGCGCCTTGAAGATCGGGTTGACGTCGGCGACATAGGCCGCGGCCGCCGGCTGCAAGGTGAGAATGCCCTGCGCCCAGTTCATGAATTTCACCATCTCGTGGCCGTCCATGTGGCCGAGCGAGACGAAGATCGTTGAGAGGCCAAGCGTGAGCTGAACCCAGAGCAGCAGCAAAATCGCGATGTCGCCGGGGGCGGACGTGTTGCGGATGCGGGCATCGAACAGTCGCCGATGGGCAAGAAGCGCGATGCCGATGAAGCAGGCCACACCGGCGATGCCGCCGGCGGTAATGGCAAGGCCCTGCTTGAAGCTGTGCGAAACGCCGAGCGCGTCGAATACCCAGATCGGCGTCAGCAGGCCGACGAAATGGCCGGCGAAGATCACCAGGATGCCCACATGGAAGAGATTCGAACCCCAGCGGAGCTGGCGCCGGCGCAGCAGCTGAGAGGAACCCGTCTTCCAGGTATATTGCTCGCGATCGAACCGGATCAGGCTGCCGAGCAGGAAGATGGTCAGGCAGAAATAGGGATACCAGCCAAAGAGCGCGTCGTTGAGTGTGTCGGACATGACTTCCCTCCCTCAGGCCATATTGTTGCGCGCATCGCGATTGGCGGCGCGCATCTGGATTTTCAGCCGGTCGACGGAACAGCCGTCGGTCGCATTTCCGGGACCGAACGCGACGGCTGTCTCTTCCCAGGCGGCGTCGATGGCCGCCAGGTCGTCGGGCTCGTCGGGCTCGTCGGTTTCGGCGGCGTCCGCCGCCACGGTGGGCTCACCGGCAATCGAGCGTATGGCCGTGAATACAGCGGCATAGCCTGCGTTGCGCTTGGCGAGCCGCTCTTCCAGCAGAGAGAAGATGTGGCCGGTTTCAGTGAGCAGGCCGCGCGCCTCCTCAAAGGGACGGGCAGAGAGGAATTCGAGGAAAAGCGGGATGAAGTCAGGCAATTCGTTTGCCGCGACGAGAAGCCCGCCACGCCGGTAATGTTCGGCCAGATCGACCATCGCCTGGCCGCGATCGCGGCTCTCGCCGTGGATGTGCTCGAACAGATGCAGCGAGTGGCGGCGCGTCTTGTCGAACAACTCGCAATAGCGCTCCTGCAGGTCGTAGAGATCCAGGGCCGCCAGATCGGCAAGCAAGGGCTGCAGGTTCTTGCCTGCTTCATCCGATACCAATCCCTCGGCCGCGACCGCCGTAGCGATATCCGGGATCGCCGCGCAAAGTTCCTCGGTCGGATAGGAAAGGAGCGCCGAGAGCGCCTTGAAGGTCCTGTTCGAGAGCGGCGCCATCACGCGATCTCCATCGGGTTTGTCGGCCGCTTGGTCTGCTTGGTGCCGAAGAGGTTGGTCTCGGTGGAACCGCCCGAGCAGCCGTTGCCGAAGGAGAAGCCGCAGGAGCCACGCAGGTCCTGGGCGTCCTCGCTCCATTCGCGGTGCGACGTTGGGATGACGAAACGATCCTCGTAATTGGCGATCGCCATCACCTTGTACATGTCGTCGATGGCTGCGCCCGTAAGGCCGACCCGCGCCGCGATCGACTCGTCGAGGCGGCCGTCGATCGTCTTTGCCCGCATGTAGCTTCGCATCGCCAGCATGCGTTCTAGCGCAAGGGCCACGGGCTCCTCATTGCCCGCCGTCAGCAGATTGGCGAGATACTGGAGCGGGATGCGCAGGCTGCGCACGTCGGGCATATCGCCGTCCAGCCCCATCTTGCCGGCGGCCGCCGCCGACTGGATGGGCGAGAGCGGCGGAACGTACCAGACCATCGGCAGCGTGCGGTACTCGGGGTGAAGCGGAAAGGCGATCTTCCACTCCATCGCCATCTTCCAGACCGGCGACAATTTGGCCGCCTCCAGCCAGTTGTCGGGGATCCCGTCGGCACGGGCCTGGGCGATAACGGCCGGATCGTTCGGGTTGAGGAAGATATCGAGCTGCGCCTGATAGAGATCCTTCTCCTGCGGCGTGCTGGCGGCCGCCTCGATACGGTCGGCGTCGTAGAGGATCACCCCGAGATAACGGATGCGCCCGACGCAGGTTTCCGAACAGACCGTCGGCTGCCCCGCCTCGATGCGGGGGTAGCAGAAGATGCACTTCTCCGATTTGCCCGACGACCAGTTGTAATAGATCTTCTTGTAGGGGCACCCGGAGACGCACATGCGCCAGCCGCGGCACTTGTCCTGATCGATCAGAACGATGCCGTCCTCCTCGCGCTTGTAGATGGCTCCCGATGGGCATACGGCCGCGCAGGCCGGGTTGAGGCAGTGCTCGCAAAGCCTCGGAAGGTACATCATGAAGGTGTTTTCGAACTGGCCGTAGATGTCCTTCTGGACGCCCTCGAAATTCACGTCCTTCGACCGCTTCTCGAACTCGCCGCCGAGGATTTCCTCCCAGTTCGGTCCCCATTCGATCTTTTCCATCCGCTCGCCGGTGATGGCCGAGCGCGGACGGGCCGTGGGGAAAGCTTTCGATTCCTTGGCCGTGTGCAGATGCTGGTAATCGAAAGTGAACGGCTCGTAGTAGTCGTCGATCTCCGGCAAATCAGGGTTTGCGAAGATGTTGGCGAGGATACGCCACTTGGCGCCCATCTTCGGCTCGATGCGGCCGTTCTGCTTGCGTCGCCAGCCACCGTTCCATTTCTGCTGGTTCTCCCATTCCTTGGGATAGCCAACGCCCGGCTTGGTCTCGACATTGTTGAACCATGCGTATTCGACGCCTTCCCGGTTGGTCCAGACGTTCTTGCAGGTAACCGAGCAGGTGTGGCACCCGATGCACTTGTCGAGATTCAACACCATCGCGATCTGAGCGCGGATTTTCATTCTGCGGCCTCCTTGGGAGCATTGGCTTGCAGGGGTTCCTCGAGCCAGTCGACGGTCGCCATCTTGCGGACCACGATGAACTCGTCGCGGTTGGAGCCTACTGTTCCGTAGTAGTTGAACCCGTAGGATTGTTGGACATATCCGCCGATCATATGCGTCGGCTTGAGCACCGTGCGCGTTACCGAATTGTGGATGCCGCCGCGGTTGCCGGTCAGTTCGGAGCCCGGCGTGTTCACGATCTTCTCCTGGGCGTGATACATCAGCATCATGCCCTGCTTGACGCGCTGGGAGACGACGGCGCGGGCCGTAAGCGCTCCGTTGGCGTTGAAAACCTCGACCCAGTCATTGTCGACGATGTCCGCGGCCTTGGCGTCGGTCTCGGAAATCCACACGACGGGACCGCCGCGATTGAGCGTCAGCATCAGGAGATTGTCGCTGTAGGTGGAGTGGATGCCCCATTTCTGGTGGGGTGTGATGAAGTTGAGGACAATCTCCGTGTTGCCGTTGGGCCTGAGCCCCTTGACGGCGGCAATCGTCTTGAGGTCGACCGGCGGCTTCCAGGTGACAAAGCCTTCGCCGAAGGCCCGCATCCACAGATGGTCCTGATAGAGCTGCTGGCGCCCGGTCAGTGTGCGCCACGGGATCAATTCGTGGACGTTCGTATAGCCGGCATTGTAGCAGACCTTCTCACTCTCGATGCCGGACCAGGTCGGCGAGGAGATGATCTTGCGCGGCTGGGCCTGAACGTCGCGGAAGCGGATCTTCTCGTCCTCCTTCGGGATGGCGAGATGAGCATGCTCGCGGCCCGTCGCCTTGGAGAGCGCCTCCCAGGCTTTCACCGCGACCTCGCCGTTGGTTTCCGGCGCGAGCATCAGGATGACTTCGGTCGCGTCGATGTCCGTCTCGATCTTCGGCAGGCCCTTGGCGGGACCGGCGCGCTGGACGCCGTTGAGCGCGCCCAGCGCCTCGACCTCATGCGCCGTCTTCCAATTGATGCCCTTGCCGCCGTTGCCGACCTCGGTCATCAGCGGGCCGAGCGCGGTAAAGCGGGCGTAGAGGTTCGGATAGTCGCGCGTGACGACCGTCACGGCCGGCATCGTCCTGCCCGGGATCGGTTCGATCTCGCCCCGCTTCCAGTCGGCGACATCGAAGGGTTGGGCGATCTCGCCAGGCGTGTCGTGCTGGATAGGGGTGAGGACGACGTCCTTCTCCACGCCCAGCACCTCGGGTGCGACCTCGGAAAAGGCTTTGGCAAGGCCCTTGTAGATATCCCAGTCCGAGCGCGCCTCCCAGGCCGGGTCCACCGCTGCCGACAGCGGATGGATGAAGGGATGCATGTCGGAGGTGTTGAGATCGTTCTTCTCATACCAGGTCGCTGTCGGCAGCACGATGTCGGAGTAAACGCAGGTCGTCGACATGCGGAAGTCGAGCGTGACCAGAAGGTCGAGCTTTCCCTGCGGCGCCTCGTCATGCCAGACGACCTCCTTGTTGCGCACCTTGCCTTCGGCGCCGAGATCCTTGCCCATGACGCCGTGCTTGGTGCCGAGCAGGTGCTTCAGGAAGTATTCGTGCCCCTTGCCTGAGGAGCCCAAGATGTTGGAGCGCCACACGAACATGTTGCGCGGCCAGTTGGCCGGATCGTCCGGGTCCTCGCATGCGAGGTCGAGTTCGCCCGATTTCAGTGCCCCTGCCACATAGTCCTTGACCTCGAGGCCGGCCGCCGAGGCGCGCTTGGCTATGTCGAGCGGATTCTGCTTCAACTGCGGTGCGGAAGGCAGCCAGCCCATGCGCTCGGCGCGGACGTTGTAGTCGATGAAGCTCTGGTTCCAGTCTCCCTCGGGCGCGGTCGGCGACAGGATCTCAGCCGCCGTCAGCGTCTCGTATCGCCATTGATCCGTGTGCGCGTAGAAGAACGAGGTCGAGTTCTGGTGGCGCGGCGGACGCGCCCAGTCGAGCGCGAAGGCGAGCGGCGTCCAACCAGTCTGCGGCCGCAGCTTTTCCTGGCCGACATAATGCGACCAGCCACCGCCGGACTGGCCGACGGCGCCGCAGAACACCAGGAGGTTGATGATCCCCCGGTAATTCATGTCCATGTGGTACCAGTGGTTGAGGCCCGCGCCCAGGATCACCATCGAGCGCCCGTTGGTCTTTTCCGCATTTGTGGCGAACTCGCGCGCCACCGTGACGATGGCATCGCGCTTCACCCCGGTGATGCGCTCGGCCCAGGCGGGTGTGAACGGCACGTCGTCGTCGTAGGAGGAAGCGACATTGGCGCCGCCGAAGCCGCGGTCGAGGCCGTAATTGGCCATGAGCAGGTCGTAGACCGTCGCGACCTTCACCGGCCCATCGACCGTTTTGATGGTGCAGACCGGGATGTTGCGGGTCAGGATCTCGCCATGCTCGGTGGCCACGAAATGCTCACTTGCGCGGCCGCCGAAATAGGGAAAGTCCACGGCCGCGATGTCAGCTCCGTCGCCGGCAAGGGTGAGCTTCAGCCGAACGTCCCTTCCCTTGCCGTCCTTTTCCTCGAGATTCCATTTGCCTTCCTCGCCCCAGCGATAGCCGGCCGATCCGAGAGGCGCGACGAGAGCGTCCGTTGCCTCGTCGATGGCCACCGTCTTCCATTGCGGGTTGTTCTTCTCGCCAAGGGCCCCCTTGATTTCGGAGGCGCGCAGCTGGCGCTCGGGGACGAGCCTGCCGTCACGCTCCGCAAGCCGCACCAGGAAGGGCATATCGGAGTAGCGGCGGGCATAATCGTCGAAATACGCGACGCTGCGGTCGAGATGGTATTCGCGCAGGATCACGTGGCCCATGGCGAGCGCCAGCGCGGCGTCGGTGCCCTGCTTCGGATTGAGCCAGATGTCGGCGAACTTCGTCGCTTCGGCATAGTCCGGTGAGACGACCGCGCTCTTGGTGCCCTTGTAGCGGACCTCGGTGTAGAAGTGTGCGTCGGGCGTGCGCGTCTGCGGCACGTTGGAACCCCAGACGATGATGAAGCCGGCATTGTACCAGTCGGCGCTCTCGGGAACGTCGGTCTGCTCGCCCCAGGTCTGCGGGCTCGCCGGCGGCAGGTCGCAGTACCAGTCATAGAACGACATGCACACACCGCCCATCAGCGACAGATAACGCGAGCCGGCGGCATAGGAGACCATCGACATGGCGGGGATCGGCGAGAAGCCGATGACGCGGTCCGGGCCGTGCTTGCGGGCTGTGTAGGCATTGGCCGCCGCGACGAGCTCGTTCACCTCGTCCCAGGTGGCGCGCACGAAGCCGCCATGGCCGCGGATCGAGGTATAGGATTTGCGCTTGCTTTCATCCTCGACGATCGAGGCCCATGCCGCGACGGGCGTCATCTTCGCGCGGGCGGCCCGCCACAGCTTCAACAGCCGGCCACGGATCATCGGGTATTTCACCCGAGCGCCGGAATAGAGATACCAGCTGTAGGATGCGCCACGGGCGCAGCCGCGAGGCTCGTGGTTGGGTAGATCGGGGCGAGTGCGCGGATAATCGGTCTGCTGTGTCTCCCAGGTGACGATGCCGCCCTTGACGTAGATCTTCCACGAGCAGGAGCCCGTGCAATTCACACCATGGGTGGAGCGCACGATCTTGTCGTGCTGCCAGCGCTTGCGGTAGCCGTCTTCCCAGGAGCGATCCTCACTGGTCACGATCCCGTGGCCGTCGGAGAAACTGTCGACGGTCTTGCGGAAGAAGGTTAGCCGGTCGAGAAAATGTGACATTGTTTGCCCCTGATTATTCGGCTGCGGCCGGATGGACGGGCGCGCCGCGCCTGGCGTGTTCGATGGCGTGGAGAAGGCCGCCTTTGCGGGGTATAGACAGCCCAGGTGACGGCCAGGCGG
>NZ_RZSL01000201.1:0-9665 GCF_003997355.1 Mesorhizobium sp. M1E.F.Ca.ET.041.01.1.1
ACGCTGAGGATGGAATCGCGCGTGCCGGCCAGCGACTTCTCGATCTCGTTGAGGCGCGGGCTGATGTCCTCGAAGTCGGGCAGCGGCGCGCTTGGCTTGGAAAGATGCGCCGAAAGGGCGGTCACCTGCGATTCCAGGCTGCGGATCAGCGCCGGATCGATGCCGGCGACCTGCGCGGCAGACGATTCCAGCCGGCTGGAAATGTCTTCGAGCCGGCTTTCCAGGCCGCGGATCGCCATATCGTTGGCGGGATCTGGCGTGCGCGTCTCGATGCGCTTGGCAAGCGCGGTGAAGCGGGCGTCGATCGCCTCCATGATGCCGGTGCTGTCATCCTGCTGCATGCGCTGGTCGAGCCTGTCGGCGACATCGTCCAGCCGCCGCTCGAGTTCGCGGAACAGCATGTTGCCCTGCTCGATCGCATCGCCCTGGCGGCGCTCCAGCAGCGTCGACAGCGCGTCGAAGCGCTGCTCCAGGCCATGGAAGATATGGTCGGCGTCGGGCATCACCGGCGCCCGGTCTATTCTGTCGGTGATCAAAGCGATCTGCTTGCCGAGACGCTCCATCGCCTGCTCCGGCAGGTTGGTGCGGCCGGCGAGCTCGTCCACCCGGCTGGACAGAAGATTGAGGCGGTCGATGACCTCGGCGCCGGGCCGCGCCTGCGCGACTTCCTCGATCTGCTGCGCCAGCGAGGCCATGCGCTTCTCGATCCGCCCAAAGGTTTCGGGATCGAAGGCATTGGCTTGCGCCGCCACCGTCGAGGCGACGATGGCGCGCGAGATCTCGTCCAGCCGCTCGTCGATCATGGCGAGCGTCTCGCCGCCGCGCATGGTCTGCTGGCTGGCGAAGCGGTCGACCGCGCCGGCAAGCGTGCGCACCTTTTCCTCCAGCGAGCCGAGCGACAGCGACTGCGGCAGGTTGTTGACCGCGCTGCTGATCTGTTCCAGCCGGTCGGTGAGTGCCGAAAGGTTGGGCCCCTCGGCGCGCTGGCGCTGGTCGGCGTCGACGCGATCCTCGAAGGCGCTCCAGCGGCGGTCGAAATCGTCCCAGCGGCGATCGACGGCCCGCACGCTTTCCTCGCGTGCCAGCGTATCGAGCGCCGCCTTGACCTGCTCCAGCTCGAGCCGCAACAGGTTGACGCTGCGGTCGTCACTCTTTTCGGCGAGCGTGTGGATGGCTCCGGAGAGCCGCTCGAACTCGAGGCCGAGCTCGGCGCTGCTCTTGTCGGCGGGAGCGCCATGCTGGCTCGCCGCCTGCATGGCGCGATCGATATCCTGGCGCAGCGCGTCGAATTCGCGCTGCAGGCCGGCGGTCATCTGATGGCGCAGCTCCTCGCGCAGGCCGCGCAATTCGACGGCGATCTTGCCCACCATCGCGACGCCGTCCTCCTGCCCGCGCACCCGGTCGATGTCGCGGGCAATGGCCTGATAGTTGGGGCCAAGGCCGGAGGGTGCCTGGTTTTGCGGTCCCCGATTTTTTTCGCTCTGCGTTGAGTAGGGGTCTTCGTACCAGCGAGACTGCCCATAAGGTTGCGCGGCGGCGTAGCGTGGCTCGGCGGCCGGCCGCCGCGGATCCGGGCGTTCGGCCGTGTCGGTGCGGGTCCGTTCCAACCGCTGCTCCAGCGTCTCAAGCGAGCGGTTCAGATCCTCCAGCGAGGTGTGCGGCCGGCGTTGCCTGCCGGCGTTGAGTGTATCGAGATAGGACCGCTTGCTGTTCATCGATGCGCCCGTGTTCAGAATGACCGGCCGCGGCCGGTTTCCCAAAGTCCTGCCGGGAACGAAGGCGGCCGCTCGGTTCTGCTGCGGAGGAAGACGGGCTTCCCGGGTTTTCACCCACGCCTCGAAAAACCGTGAAAAATTCGCTACAGGATAAACACGGATGACCGACATGCGCACATTTCGCCCAACGTGGTAAACAAGGCGTTAACCAAGCTTAAGAAGTCGGGCATAAATCCTAAGCCGCCTGGCCAGCCGGGCATCCGGGTGCGGCATAAAGTTCCGTTCCGACAACGCCCTTGCGTCACCTGCCGGCTGTCGGTATAGAATTGACGTAAACGTAAAAGGTGCGAAGCCGTGCCTCTTGCGATTGATTTGTCGAAACCACGATTGGAAGCACGCCCCCGCTTCCACTCAGGCGACGCTTGGTCCGGGACCGCGACGCCATCAGGGGAAAGCCAGTGACCATGAAACTTGTTTCGCCCGGCGAAGCCGCGGCCAATAGCAATCACCTACCGGCCGAGGCCGGTGAGGAATTCGTCCGCATCGGCGAGATGGCCAAGAAATACGGCGTGACCTTGCGCACGCTGCGTTTCTACGAGGACAAGGGCCTGCTCAATCCGAAACGCGACGGCTCCACCCGTCTTTACACGCGTCGCGATAAGGCTCGGCTGAAGCTGATCCTGCTCGGCCGCAAGGTCGGGTTCTCGCTGCGCGACGTCAAGCAGATGATGGACCTCTACGATCCGACCGGCTCCAACACCAAGCAGTTGCGGCTGGCGCTCGACAAGTCCGAGAAGCAGCTTGCCCGCCTGCAGAAGCAGCGGGCGTTGATCGAGGACGCCATCAACGAGCTGAGCAATTCGATGACGGCGGTGCGCCAGATGCTTGCCGAACGGGCCGCGCCACAGGCAAGCGCCGCCGGTTGATCATTTCGCGCCGCAACGGCGACTAGCCAAAAGCAATAGCCGCGCAGCCATGGCCGCGCGGCTTTTTTGTTGCCTTGCATGCGCCCGCTCACCAAAAATCTTCCGGCTGCGACAAGATTGACGTTTACGCAAACGTCAATTTTTGCTATCGGGGCGTCGACATTGGCTCGGCCTCCCATCCGGACCTGGATCGGGAACTTGCTGGCTGGCCAGGACCGCAAGGGTGGAGGAAGGCATGACGATCTACAGGGCGCCCGTCCAGGACACGCTGTTCGTGCTCAACGACGTGCTCGGCTATCAGCGCTATTCCAATCTGCCAGGCTTCTCGGATGCTACGCCCGACGTGGTCGAGGCGATCCTTGCCGAAGGCGCGAAGCTTGCCGAGAACGTCATGCATCCGCTGAACCGCGTCGGCGACATGGAAGGCTGCGCGCGTCATGACGACGGCTCGGTAACGACGCCCAAGGGCTTCAAGGATGCCTTCGACCAGTATCGCGAGGGCGGCTGGATGGGGTTGGCCGCGCCCGCCGAGTTCGGCGGCCAGGGCCTGCCTTACACGGTCCACACCGCGGTCTCCGAATACATGGTCTCGGCCAACATGGCGCTGATGATGTATCCCGGCCTCACGCAGGGCGCTATCGCGGCTATCGTCACGCACGGCACCGACGAGCAGAAGGCCACCTGGCTGCCCAGGCTGATCGAGGGCGCTTGGACCGGCACCATGAACCTCACCGAGCCGCATTGCGGGACCGACCTCGGCCTGCTGCGCACCAAGGCGATGCCGAATGGCGACGGCACCTACAAGATTTCCGGTCAGAAGATCTTCATCTCCGCCGGCGAGCACGACATGGCGGACAACATCGTCCATCTGGTGCTGGCCCGTGCCGAGGGCGCGCCGGAAGGCGTCAAGGGCATCTCGCTGTTCATCGTGCCGAAATTCAAGCTCGATGCCTCGGGCAATCCCGGCGAGCGCAACACGCTCTCCTGCGGCTCGATCGAGGAGAAGATGGGCATCCACGGCAATTCGACCTGCGTCATGAATTATGACGAGGCCGAAGGCACGCTGCTCGGCGAGTTGAACGGCGGCCTGAAGGCCATGTTCACGATGATGAACGAAGCCCGGCTCGGTGTCGGCCTGCAGGGGCTTTCGGTCTCCGAGATCGCCTATCAGAACGCCGTCTCCTACGCCAAGGACCGTCTCCAGGGCCGGTCGCTGTCCGGCGCCAAGGCGCCTGACAAGAAGGCCGACCCGATCATCGTCCATCCCGATATCCGCCGCTCGCTGATGACCATGAAGGCGTTCAACGAGGGTGGCCGCGCGCTGGCGCTGTGGACGGCGATCAAGTCGGACGTTGCGCACCGCTCCGGCGACGACAAGGATCGCCAGGCGGCCGACGACTACACCGGTCTGATGACGCCGGTGGTCAAGGGCGTGCTGACCGACAAGGGCTTCGACCACGCCGTGATGGCGCAGCAGGTGTTCGGCGGCCATGGCTATATCGAAGAGCACGGCATGAGCCAGTTCGTGCGCGATGCCCGCATCGCCATGATCTATGAGGGCGCCAACGGCATCCAGGCGCTCGACCTCGTCGGCCGCAAGCTCGCGCTAAATGGCGGTCGCGCGGTGCAGGCCTTCTTCAAGGAGGTCGGCGAGTTCTGCGAGGAGAACCGGGCGGACGAGAAGATAGCGTCCTTCACCAAGGCGCTTAAGAAGGGCCTCAACGACCTGCAGGCGGCCACCATGTGGCTGCTGCAGAACGGCATGGCCAAGCCCGACAATGCTGGCGCCGCCTCGACCGACTACATGCATCTCTTCGGCCTGGTCGCGCTGGGCTATATGTGGGGCCAGATGGCCAAGGCTGCCCAAACCAAGCTCGCCGAAGGCGCCAATGGGGCAGCGTCGTTCTATGACGCCAAGCTGGTGACGGCGCGCTTCTTCATGGAGCGGATCATGCCGGAAACGGCGACGAGGCTTGCCCGCATCTCCAGTGGCGCCGACACGCTGATGGCGCTGCCGGCCGAAGCGTTCTAGAAATGCCCGGCGTCCCCTCCCCCTTGAGGGGAGGGTGGCCCGAAGGGCCTGGAGGGGTCTCCCGCGGTAGCGCGCCGACCCCGTCTCTGATGACATGCCTTGTGAGGAGAAGAGCATGACCAACCCCGCCGAAATTCTTGGCTTGCCGAAGCCCGCCTGGGCGGCGGACGAGGTCGGCATGCTCTACGACATGGCGGTCCGCTTCATGTCGGAGGAGATCGCGCCGCGCTACGACGAGTTCGAGAAGAACGAGATGTTCGATCGCGAGAGCTGGCTGAAGGCAGGCGCCGCCGGCCTGCTCTGCGCCTCGATGCCGGAGAAATACGGCGGCTCGGGCGGCACCTTCGCGCATGAGAGCGCCATAATCGAAGCGATCGGCCATGTTGGCGTCGACGGCTTCGGCATCGGCCTGCACAACTCGATCGTCGCCCCTTACATCCTGCATTACGGCTCCGAGGAGCAGAAACAGAAGTGGCTGCCGAAACTCGCGACCGGCGAGCTGATCGGCGCCATCGCCATGACCGAGCCCGGCGCCGGCTCGGACCTGCAGGGCGTCAAGACGCGCGCCGAGAAGGACGGCAACCACTACAAGATCAGCGGCTCCAAGACCTTCATCACCAATGGCCAGCTCGCTAATCTGATCATCGTCGTCACCAAGACCGATCCGGACAAGGGCGCCAAGGGCACCTCGCTGATCGTCGTCGAGACCGACGAGGTCGAAGGTTTTCAGCGCGGCCGCAACCTCGACAAAATAGGGTTGAAGGCCAACGACACGTCCGAGCTGTTCTTCAACGACGTGCGCGTGCCGACCTCGAACCTGCTTGGCCATGAGGAGGGCAAGGGCTTCGTCCAACTGATGCAGCAATTGCCGCAGGAGCGGCTGCAGATCGGCACCGGGGCGATCGCCATGGTCGAGCGGGCGCTGGCGATCACCATCGACTACGTCAAGGAGCGCAAGGCCTTCGGCAAGGCGATCATCGATTTCCAGAACACGCAGTTCAAGCTGGCCGAGCTCAAGACCGAAGCTACGATTGGCCGCGTCTTCTACAATGACTGCGTCGCGCGCCACATCGATGGCGGCCTCGATCCGGTCACGGCCTCGATGGCGAAGTACTGGCTCTCCGACCTGCAGGGCAAAGTCGTCGACGAATGCCTTCAACTGCATGGCGGCTATGGCTACATGAACGAATATCCGATCGCCCGCATGTACCGCGACGCCCGCGTCCAGCGCATCTACGGCGGCACCAACGAGATCATGAAATTGCTGATCGGCCGCTCCCTCTGAGCGCGGCGACCGGCAAACCCAAGGAGCACGAAAATGGCCGAAGCTTACGTCTATGACGCCGTGCGCACGCCGCGCGGCAGGGGCAAGAAGGATGGCTCGCTGCACGAGGTGCCGGCGGTGCGGCTCGCGGCGAAGACGCTTGAGGCGCTGCGCGACCGCAACGGGCTCGACACCGGCAATGTCGACGACATCATCTTCGGCTGCGTCGATCCGGTCGGCGAGGCCGGCTCGGTCATTCCGCGCGCCGCGGCCTTCGAGGCCGGCTACGACACCAAGGCACCGGGCATGCAGATCTCGCGCTTCTGCGCATCCGGTCTCGACGCCATCAATTTCGGCGCCGCCAAGATCGCGCAAGGGGCGGACGAGATCGTGATCGCCGGCGGCGTCGAATCCATGTCGCGTGTCGGCATGGGCATGTCCGGCGGCTCCTGGTTCATGGACCCGTCGGTCGGCCTGCCTGGCTGGTTCGTGCCGCAGGGCATCTCGGCCGATCTGATCGCCACGAAGTACGGTTTCAGCCGCGACGATGTCGACGCCTACGCCGTCGAGAGCCAGAAGCGCGCCGCCAAGGCCTGGGAAGAGGGCCGCTTCAAGAATTCGGTGATCTCGATCAAGGACCAGAACGGCCTCACCATCCTCGATCATGACGAGCACATGCGGCCTTCGACCGACATGCAGTCGCTCGCCTCGCTCAACCCGTCCTTCGTCATGCCGGGCGAGATGGGCGGCTTCGATGCGGTGGCCGTGCAGAAGCATCCGGAAGTCGAAGAGGTCAACCACGTCCACCATGCCGGCAATTCTTCCGGCATCGTCGATGGTGCCGCCGCCGTGCTGCTCGGCTCGAAGAAGGCCGGCAAGGCGATGGGGCTGAAGCCGCGCGCGCGCATCCGCGCTTTCGCCAATATCGGCTCCGAGCCGGTGCTGATGCTGACCGGTCCGGTCGACGTCACCGAGAAGCTCCTGAAGCGCGCCAAGATGAAGCTGTCGGACATCGACCTGTTCGAGCTCAACGAGGCCTTCGCTTCCGTTGTGCTGCGCTACATGCAGGCCTTCGACATTCCGCACGACCAGATCAACGTCAACGGCGGCGCGATCGCCATGGGCCATCCGCTCGGCGCCACCGGCGCGATGATCCTGGGCACCGTGCTGGACGAGTTGGAACGGCGCGACCTGAACACCGCATTGGTCACGCTCTGCATCGGCGCCGGCATGGGCACCGCCACCATCATCGAACGCGTCTGACGGGGAGAGAAGAAGATGAGCTACACCAATTTCACCCTCGACGTGGACCCCGACGGCATCGCGCTTATCACCTGGGACATGCCGGGCCGCTCGATGAACGTCTTCACCGAAGAAGCGATGCTCGAGCTCAATTCTATCGTCGACAAGGTTGCCGGTGACGCCGCCATCAAGGGCGCGGTGATCACTTCCGGCAAGGACAGCTTTTCCGGCGGCGCCGACATCACCATGCTGCAGAAGATGCTCGCCACCTTCGCCGTCGACAAGGAGAAGGACCTCGAGAAGGCGACCAAGGCGCTGTTCGACAATGCCGGCTATATGACCGGCCTGTTCCGCAAGATCGAGACCTGCGGCAAGCCGTGGGTGTCGGCGATCAACGGCACCTGCATGGGCGGCGCCTTCGAAATGTCGCTCGCCTGCCACGGCCGCGTCGCCGCCGATTCCGACAAGGTGAAGATGGCGCTTCCGGAAGTGAAGATCGGCATCTTCCCCGGCGCCGGCGGCACCCAGCGCGTGCCGCGGCTGACCGACCAGCAGCAGGCGCTGCAGATGCTGACCACCGGCCAGAATCTGACGCCGCAGAAGGCGAAGTCGATGGGCCTGATCCATGCGATCGCTGAGCCGAAGAAGCTCGTCGAGACCGCCAAGGCGATGATCAGGAACGGGCTGAAGCCGGTCGCGCCTTGGGACGAGAAGGGCTTCAAGCTGCCCGGCGGTCCGATCTATTCGGCGGCCGGCGCCAATCTCTGGCCGCCGGCCATCGCCATCCTGCGCCGCGAGACCTATGGCAATTATCCGGCCGCGGCCGCGATCCTGAAATGCGTCTATGAAGGCCTGCTGGTGCCCTTCGACACCGCGCTCAAGATCGAGCAGCGCTATTTCACCGAGATCATGCAGACCAAGGAAGCGGCGGCGATGATCCGCTCGCTGTTCGTGTCGCTGCAGGAACTGAACAAGGGCGCCCGCCGCCCGGCCGGCGTGCCCGACACCAAGTTCAAGAAGATCGGCATCCTCGGCGCCGGCTTCATGGGCGCGGGCATCGCCTATGTCACCGCCAAGGCCGGTATTCCGGTCGTACTGCTCGACCGCGACATGGAGTCGGCCGAGAAGGGTAAGGCGCATTCCGACAGCCTGATGGCGGATCAGGTGAAGAAGGGGCGCGCCAAGCCGGAGGACAAGGACAAGCTGCTCTCGCTGATCACGCCGACGGCCGACTATGCCGATCTCGCCGGCTGCGACCTCGTCGTCGAGGCCGTGTTCGAGGATTCGGCGGTCAAGAAGCTCGCCACCGAGAAGGCGGAAGCGGTGCTGAAGTCCTCGGCGATCTTCGCCTCCAACACCTCGACCATCCCGATCACGTCGCTGGCGAAGAATTCGGCGCGGCCGAAGAATTTTGTCGGCATCCACTTCTTCTCGCCGGTCGACAAGATGATGCTGGTCGAGATCATCCTTGGCAAGAAGACCGGCGACAAGGCTTTGGCCGTCGCGATCGACTTCGTTCGCGCCATCAAGAAGACGCCGATCGTCGTCAACGACACACGCGGCTTCTACGTCAATCGCTGCGTGCTCCGCTACATGTCCGAAGCCTACAAGATGCTGATTGAAGGCGTCCCGGCGGTGATGATCGAGAACGCCGCCAAGGCCGCCGGCATGCCGGTCGGGCCGCTGGCGCTGACCGACGAGACGGCGATCGACCTCGCCCAAAAGATCATGAAGCAGACCATCAAGGATATCGGCGAGAAGGCCGTCGACCCGAAGCAGATGGCGCTGATCAACACCATGGTCGACACGCATGGCCGCTTCGGCCGCAAGAACGGCAAGGGTTTTTACGACTATCCCGCCAAGCCGGCGAAGAAGAAGCTGTGGCCGGGCCTCAAGGATCTCTATCCGCAGCTCAAGCCGGAAAAGGTCGACTATGAGGAGCTGAAAGAGCGGCTGCTGGTCACCATCGCCCTGGAAGCGGTGCGCGTGATGGAAGAAGGCATCGTCACCGATCCTCGGGAGGCCGATGTCGGTTCGATCCTCGCCTTCGGCTTCGCTCCCTTCACCGGCGGCGCGCTCTCTTACATCGACGGCATCGGCGCCAAGCGTTTCGTCAAGATCGCCAAGGGCCTGCAGAAGAAGTATGGGGCCGAGTTCAAGGCGCCCAAGCTGCTCATCGACATGGCCGAGAAGGGCGAGACCTTCTACCAGCGCTTCGACCCTTATCAGAAGGGCGAGGTGAAGAAGGCAGCCTGACGTCCAGTCATGTATGTCTGGGGGCGCCTCGCGCGGATGATGGCCACGGCGTCCAGCCGTGGCCCTTACGTGGTCGGCGATCAGAGTCGGCTGGCCTTCCGTTGCCTGCCGTCCGACATCGATTTCAACAGCCATCTCAACAATGCGCGCTACATGATGCTGGCCGACCTTGGCCGCATCGATGTCTTTCTTCGCGTCGGTCTGGTCGCGCTCGCGCGCCGCAACGGCTG
>NZ_RZSL01000202.1:0-9647 GCF_003997355.1 Mesorhizobium sp. M1E.F.Ca.ET.041.01.1.1
GATCTTCCCGCACCACGAGAACGAGATTGCCCAGTCCCGCTGCGCCCACGGCACCAAGGTCATGGCCAATGTGTGGATGCACAACGGCTTCCTGCAGGTCGAGGGCCAGAAGATGTCGAAAAGCCTCGGCAATTTCTATTCGATCCACGAATTGCTGGAGACGAAAACCTTCGGCGGCCGCAACTGGCCGGGCGAGGTGCTGCGGCTGGCGATGCTGATGACGCATTACCGCGAGCCGATCGACTTCTCCGTGCGCAAGCTGGAGGAGGCGGAAAACACGCTGCGCAAATGGAAGCGCGCCGCGGACCTTGCGCCTACGGCGGCAAAGGAACTGCCGGCCGAAATGGTGGAAGCGCTGTCCGACGACCTCGCCACCTACGCCGCCTTCCAGCGGCTGACGCAGCTTGCCGGCGAGGCGGGTGAATACGGCGGCTCCGGTGAGAATACCGCCGCCGCTTCGCTGAAGGCTGCACTGGCCTTCCTGGGTTTCGATGTCGGTGCCGCTAAGGTGGATGAAGAAGCGATCGCCAAGGCGATCGCCGATCGTCTGGAATTCATCGCCGCCAAGAATTGGGCCGAAGGCGACCGCATCCGTGACGAACTATTGACGCAAGGCGTGCAGCTCAAGGATGGCAAGGATCCAGTCACAGGCCAGCGCGTGACGACGTGGGAGATCAGGCGGTGAGGATGGCGCTAGGCACCCCCCTCTGCCCTGCCGGGCATCTCCCCCTCAAGGGGGGAGATTGGCTGTCACCGCCGCCTTCGCCAATCGCCGACGTTGAAGGGTGGGCGCCGTCGCTGAAGCTGCTGATCTCCCCCCTAGAGGGGGAGATGTCCGGCAGGACAGAGGGGGGCGCTTCGCGATGACGCATTATCCCGTGTCTCCCAACAATCGCGGCAATGCGCGCAAGATGCGCAAGCAAATGACAGACGCCGAACTGAAGCTTTGGAACGAGCTACGCGCACACCGCCTCATGGGGTTGGCATTTCGACGTCAAATGCCAATAGCTGGCTACATCGTCGACTTTGCTTGTCCCGCCAAGAAGCTGATCGTTGAGGTGGATGGCTCCCAGCTTGCTTCGCCTGAGGTCTCGGCTTCCGACACTGCACGAACCGCGAAGCTTGAAGCGCTTGGCTGGATCATCCTGCGCTTCTGGAACGACGACGTGATCCGCGATATCGACAATGTCTGCCAGCACATCGTCATCGCGGCCGGCCTGGCCGGCGCCGATGTGCCGGACCAAGCAACGCAGGAACTCGTTCCATGATCGACCATCTCGGCATCACCGTTTCAGATTTCGATGCGTCCAAGGCCTTCTACGACAAGGCGATGGCGCCGCTGGGCGCTTCGCTGCTCTATATGGTGCCGCAGGAATATACCGGCGGCGCCAAGGTGGGCGGTTATGGCCGCGACCGGCCGGTGTTCTGGGTGAGTGCGGGCAAGGAGAAGCCGAAGGACCGCCAGCATGTCGCGTTCACCGCGCGCAGCCGCGCCGAGGTCGACGCTTTCCATGCCGCGGCGCTTGCCGCCGGCGGCAAGGACAATGGCGGGCCGGGACTGCGCCCGCACTATCACCCGAACTACTACGGCGCCTTCGTCTTCGATCCCGACGGCAACAATGTCGAGGCGGTCTGCCATGATCCGGAGTGAGCCCATGAAACGGAGTGAGCGATGAGTCTCGACAACCGGCCGGTCTATACGGGCGGCTGCCAGTGCGGCGCGGTTCGTTTCCGCGTCGAAGGTACGCTGGGCGACGCATCGGTCTGCCATTGCCGCATGTGCCAGAAGGCGAGCGGCAATTTCTATCTGCCGCTGGTTTCGGTTCGCGGCGCCAGGCTCGACTGGACGCGCGGCGAGCCGAAGCGCTTCCGTTCCTCGAGTGCGGCATGGCGCGGCTTCTGCGCCGAATGCGGCACACCGCTGACTTTCGAGGCGCCCGACGGCATGGCGCTGGCGATCGCCGCCTTCGACGATCCAACCGGGATTGCACCGACCATCCAGTGGGGCGTCGAGGCGAAGCTTCCCTATGTCGACGGCATCCCGAAACTGCCGTCCGAGGAGACGATGGGCGATGTCTCGTCAGCGCCCTATCTCGCCGAGCTCGTCTCCTATCAGCATCCCGACCACGACACCGACCAATGGCCGCCGGAGGAAAGATCATGACCGACCAAGTTCGAACAGGCGGCTGCCAGTGCGGCGCCGTGCGCTTCCGCATCAAGGGCAAGCTTGGGCGCCCGTCCATCTGCCATTGCCGCATGTGCCAGAAACAGTTCGGCAATTTCTTCGGCGCGCTGGTGACGGTGCCGAAGGACGGCGTCGAATGGACCCATGAGGAGCCGAGCTATTTCCAGTCCTCGGTCAACATCGATCGCGGCTTCTGCCGCCGCTGCGGCACGCCGCTGACCTACCGCCAGCCGGGCGCGCTGGAGATCGCCATCGGCGCCTTCGACGACCGCTCGGACCTCGCGCCGCAGATCCAGGTCAACTACGCGGTGCGGCTGCCCTGGGTGGAGAAGATCTTCGAGGCGCCGATCCTCGACGACCCCGACTTCTATCGACGGCAGGAGCAGATCATCTCCTTCCAGCATCCCGATCACGAGACGGCCAACTGGCCGCAGCAGGGCCTGAAACTATGACGATCCACAGCGGTTCCTTGCGCACGCTCTATCCAGAGATCGAGCCGTTCGACTCGGGCATGCTCGATGTCGGCGACGGCCACACCGTCTATTGGGAGCGCTGCGGCACCAAGGGCGCCAAGCCCGCCGTGTTCCTGCATGGCGGTCCGGGCGGCACGATTTCGCCGAAACACCGGAGGCTGTTCGACCCGAAACTTTACGACGTCACCCTGTTCGACCAGCGCGGCTGCGGAAAGTCGACGCCCAACGCCTCGCTCGAAGCCAACACCACCTGGCATCTCGTCGCCGACATCGAGCGTTTGCGCGAGATGGCGGGCTTCGACAAATGGCTGGTGTTCGGCGGCTCCTGGGGTTCGACGCTGGCGCTCGCCTATTCCGAGACGCATCCCGAGCGCGTCAGCGAGCTGGTCGTGCGCGGCATCTATACGCTGACGCGCGCCGAGCTCGAATGGTATTATCAGTTCGGCGTCTCGGAGATGTTCCCCGACAAATGGGAACGCTTCCTGGCGCCGATCCCCGAGGCCGAGCGCGGCGACATGATGGCGGCCTACCGCAAGCGGCTGGTCGGCTCTGATCGCAAGGCCCAGGTCGAGGCGGCACTTGCCTGGAGCCTCTGGGAAGGCGAGACGATCACGCTGCTGCCGGAGCCTGAGACCAGCACGCCGTTCGGCCAGGACGACTATGCGGTGGCTTTCGCCCGTATCGAGAACCATTACTTCGTCCATGCCGGCTGGCTGGAGGAGGGACAGCTGCTGCGCGATGCCTGGAAGCTGAAGGATATCCCCGGCACCATCGTCCATGGCCGCTACGACATGCCATGCCCGGCGAAATATGCCTGGGCGCTGCACAAGGCCTGGCCGAAGGCGGATTTCCACCTGATCGAGGGCGCCGGCCATGCCTATTCGGAGCCGGGGATCTTGGACCGGCTGATCCGGGCGACGGATGGGTTTGCGGGGAAAATCTAGTCGATGTACGGCGTTCCGTCCCACCCCCCTCTGGCCTGCCGGCCATCTCCCCCGCAAGGGGGGAGATTGGATGTCGCCTTCGCTTTCGCAAATCGCCGACGCTGTAGGACAAGCGCCGTCGGCAAAGCTGCCGATCTCCCCCCTTGCGGGGGAGATGTCCGGCAGGCCAGAGGGGGGTGCTCAAGCGCCTTGCCATCATGAAAAAGCAAAGACTTTTCCTCTTCGACACCACGCTCCGCGACGGCCAGCAGACGCCGGGCATCGACTTTTCCGTCGAGGACAAGATCGCCATCGCCAAGCTGCTCGACGAGTTCGGCATCGACTATGTCGAGGGTGGCTATCCCGGCGCCAATCCGACCGACACCGCCTTCTTCCAGAAGAAGCGAACGGAAAGCGCGAAATTCGTCGCCTTCGGCATGACCAAGCGGGCAGGGGTCTCGGCCTCCAACGATCCGGGGCTGGCGGCGCTCGTGCAATCGAAGTCGGACGCCATCTGCTTCGTCGCCAAGAGCTGGGACTATCATGTGCGCGTGGCGCTCGGCTGCACCAACGAGGAGAACCTGGACTCGATAAAAGTCTCGGTCGAGACGGCGGTCGCGTCCGGCAAGGAGGCGATGGTCGACTGCGAGCATTTCTTCGACGGCTTCAAGGCCAATCCGGACTACGCGCTGGCCTGTGCCAAGACCGCCTATGATGCAGGCGCGCGCTGGGTGGTGCTGTGCGACACCAATGGCGGCACGCAGCCTTCGGAGGTGCGCGCCATCATCGAAAAGGTGATCGCCAGCGGCATTCCGGGCGATCACCTCGGCATCCACGCCCATGACGACACCGGCCAGGCGGTGGCGAATTCACTCGCCGCCGTCGAGGCCGGGGTGCGCCAGATCCAGGGCACGCTGAACGGCATCGGCGAGCGCTGCGGCAACGCCAACCTGATCTCGATCATCCCCACGCTTTCGCTGAAGCCGGCCTTCGCCGACCGTTTCGAGACCGGCATCTCGGCCGAAGCGCTGACCGGAATATCCAGGCTTTCCCGCGCCTTCGACGAACTCTTGAACCGCGCGCCGGAAGCGCAGGCGCCCTATGTCGGCTCCTCCGCCTTCGCCACCAAGGCCGGCATCCATGCTTCGGCTTTAGCCAAGGAGCCGGCGACCTATGAGCACGTGCCACCGGAATCGGTCGGCAACCGCCGCCGCGTCATGGTCTCCGACCAGGGCGGCAAGGCGAATTTCCTTGCCGAGCTGAAGCGGCGCGGCATCGAGGTGCCGAAGGACGACCACCGGCTCGACGCGCTGATCGCAGTGGTCAAGGAGCGCGAGGCGGAAGGTTATGCCTATGAGGGCGCCGACGCGTCCTTCGAGCTGCTTGCACGCAAGATGCTGCACGGCCTGCCGGAGTTCTTCACCGTCACGTCGTTCCGCTGCATGGTCGAGCGCCGCTTCGACGCCAACGGCAATCTGAAGACGGTCTCCGAGGCGATCGTGAAGGTCGAGGTCGACGGCGAGGAGAAGATGTCGGTGGCCGAAGGCCACGGCCCGGTCAACGCGCTCGACATCGCGCTGCGCAAGGACCTCGGCAAATACCAGAGCGAGATCGTCGACCTCGAGCTCGCCGACTTCAAGGTTCGTATCCTCAATGGCGGCACCGAGGCCATCACCCGCGTTCTGGTCGAATCGCACGATTCCACCGGCGCCCGCTGGTGGACGGTCGGCGTCTCGGAAAACATCATCGACGCCTCCTTCCAGGCGCTGATGGATTCGATCATCTACAAGCTGATGAAGAACCGCGAGATGGCTGGGCTGGTGGCGGCGGAGTAGGGGCTGAAAAATAGCTCTGAGGCCGAGGGACAGCACCCCCCTCTGTCCTGCCGGACATCTCCCCCGCAAGGGGGGAGATTGGCAGTTCCGCCCGCTGCGCTCCTTCCTGCAACGTTGGTGATTGGCGAAAGCCGAAGAGACATCTGATCTCCCCCCTTGCGGGGGAGATGGCCGGCAGGCCAGAGGGGGGTGGGAAGGAACGAGGCGTTTGTGGCCTGGGATTCCGCGCCGCCCCCCTTGAACCATCAGCGGAAGTCCATTGATCCATCATAATTTTGCGATGGTCATCAGCATGCAGCTGGGCGATAGCGTTGGGCCATGGTCACCGCAACAGCCGAACTCGATCAAGACGCCAGGGCCCGCCGCGGCTTTCTTTTGGCGCTGGGCGCCTATTTCCTGTGGGGGCTCCTGCCCTTTTACATGAAGGCGGTCGCGCATCTGCCGCTCGCCGAGGTGATCGCCAACCGCGTCGTCTGGTCGGTGCCGATAGCAGCCTGTGTGCTGGTCTGGGCCGGCCGCACCGCCGATTTCAAGGCGGCGATCCGCTCGCCGAGGAGCATCAGCATGGCGGCGCTCACGGCGGTGCTGATCTCGATCAACTGGGGCATCTATGTCTGGGCGATCGCGGTCGACCGCACCGTCGAGACCGCGCTCGGCTACTACATCAACCCGCTGGTCAACGTCGTGGTTGGTGCGCTGCTGCTCGGCGAGCGGCTCGACCGGCTGCAGATCGCGGCGGTGGCGCTGGCCGCGATCGCTGTGGCGGTGCTGACCGTCGAGGCCGGCAAATTGCCCTGGGTGTCGCTGGCGCTCGCCTTCTCCTTCGCCGCCTACGGCTTCTTCCGCAAGACGCTGCCGATCGGCCCGAGCCAGGGCTTCCTGCTCGAGGTGCTTTTGCTCTCGGTGCCGGCGCTCTGCTATATCGGCTACCTGATCGCCACCGGGCAGGACCATCTCATCTCCAGCAGCGCCACGGACACCGCGCTGCTGATCGGCTGCGGCCCGATTACGGCGGTGCCGCTGCTGCTCTTCGCCTTCGGCGCCAGGCTGCTTCGTCTCTCCACCATCGGCATCATGCAATATATCGCGCCGACCATGGTGTTCCTGATCGCCGTGCTGATCTTCGACGAGCCCTTCGGCACCATCCAGGCCATCGCCTTCGCGCTGATCTGGACGGCGCTTGCGATGTATTCATGGTCGATGTTCAAGGGCCGCGAGGTCCGGGCGACAGCTCCGGCGACACGGTAGAGATCACCCTCAAACCCGTCCCAGCCGTCGCACGATCATGTAAACGATGCCGGCGATGACGATGGATATCGCGGTCACCACCCAGAAACCCATCGGCGTGTCGACCAGCGGCAACCCGCCGACATTCATGCCGAACAGGCCGGAGATGATGGTCATCGGCAACAGCACCGCCGTCATGACGGAGAGGATGTAGAGCAACTGGTTCGACCGCTCGGTGAGCTTTGCCATCAGCTCGTCCTGTAGGAGCCGCGTGCGTGCCTGCAATTGCTCGCCGTCGTGATGCAGCGTATGCGCCCGGTGCGAGAGCCTGGCCGCCATGTCGTTGATCGCATCCGGCAGCTCGTTGCGATGCGAATGGTCGAGATGGCGAAAGAGGTTGGTGAGCGTCGCCATCTGCCGGTGGATGATCACAAGCTGCCGGCGCGCGTCGACCAGCGCCTATCGCTCGCTGTGCCAGGCGTCGACGACGATGCGGTCCTCGATGCCGTCCAGCGTGTCGCCCATCTTGTCGAGCTCGCCCGCCATGCCGTCGAGGGATTGGCCCATCACCGCCTCGATCAGCTCGGCGGGCGAGCGGAATTTGCGCGCTCCGCTCTCGACCATCTTGCGGATCTTGTCGACCGATTCCAGCGGTTGCTTGCGCGCGCCGACCAGCATCGTGTCGTTGAAGGCGAAGCGGAAATGGGTGAGCCCGCGCGCCTCCGCAAAATCATGCCTGAGGTCCGGCAGATCGCCATAGAGGAAGTCGTCCTCGAAGTCGATGTGGCAGCCATGGCTGGGCGACAGGAAGGCCTCGCGCACCGACGCCGGCAAGGCCTGCTCGGCGGCGATCTCGTGGCGGGCGCGCATGTCGGTGATCTGGTAGCTGCGCCACGTCCAGCGCGCCTCGGCGGGATCCTTGGTGCGCAGGCCCTCGGCGGTGAAATGATAGACGAAGAACAGCCCGTGCTCGTCGGGCAAATAGGGCGAGAGGTCGGTGCCTTCGTTGGGGACAGCGATGTTCATGGCGGCTTCGCCGGCTCTTGATGCGGTCGGGTCGCGGGGGGCGGCCGAGCTGCGTTTCTAGCATGCGCGACCCTGCATTCGTGTGACAGTTCGGTGACTGCGGGCGTGACCCAGCCCTCGACAGTCCTTCCGCGGCGAGATTGCGCGCTTCTCAAAAATTCTTCGTCCATCCGGGAATAAAGCCCGAGCCTTCCGGGTCTTGCTGTGTAGCGGGGCGAACCTTCGGGCCGGACGTCGCCAGCCCCGGAGGAATGCTCACTTCCAGGAAACCACCGCCAACCGCAGTCACCAGAGGAGACTTCTGATGTTCAACATGACACGCCGCATGGTGCTCGGATCCGCCGCCGCTGCGGCCGCCTTCGGCATTGCCGGCAAGCTGGAATTCGCGCCTGCCGCTAACGCCGAAACCCCGGTCGAGCCGCTGGTCGGCTTCTACAAATACAAGGTGGGCTCGCTCGAGGTCACCGCGGTCTATGACGGCATTTGGCGCAAGCCGCACGACCCGGCCTTCATCAAGGACGTCTCGGTCGACGACACCAAGGCGGCGCTCGCCAAGGCGGGGCTGACCACCGACTTCATGCCGATCCCGCTCACCGTCGTCGTTCTGCGGATGAACGGCCGCACCATCATGATGGATGCCGGCTCCGGCGTCGGCCAATGGCAGGCCAACGCCACGCATCTGCCGGCCAACATGAAAGCCGCCGGCATCGACTACAGGGCGATCGACACCATCATGATCTCGCATTTCCACCCCGACCATGTCTGGGGCCTGATGGAGAAGGGCACCAACGCGCCGGTGTTCCCGAATGCCGAGCTGATCGTCAACGCCACCGAATACAATTGGTGGACCGACCCCAGCCGGCTCGTCAAGCTGCCGGAAGGCCGCAAGCCGGCAGGCAAGCGCATCGCCGAGAATTTCCCGAAATGGAAGAACTGGAAGCTGGTCGAGGACGGCACGGAAGTCGTGCCCGGCATCCGCATCATGGCGGCGCCCGGCCACACGCCCGGCCATTCCGTCTACCATGTCGATGCCGGCTCCGAGCAGTTCCTGGTTTCAGCCGACACCATGTATGTGCCGGCGCTGCTCGCACCGCATCCCGAATGGCAGGGCGCTTACGACCAGGACGGGCCGATGGCGATCGCCACGCGCCACAAGCTCATTGACCAGGTGATTGCCGACAATGTCCGCATCTGCGGCTCGCACTTCCCGTTCCCGGGCACCGGCAGCTTCGTCAAGGACGGCAACGCCTACGCCTTCACCCCAACCCAGATCTGAATCGGATCCTGAACAGAAAGAGCCAACTCCCATGAAACATGCACTTTTCGCGGTTCTCGGCGGCATTGCGGTGCTGACCGCGGCCCCGATCGCCATCGCCGTGCCGGCCTATGCCGTGGACGACATCGAAGGCGCCGACGCGCCGGACCTGACGGCCGTAAAGGCCAAGATCGACGCCAAGGACTATCGAAGCGCGCTGGCCGAGCTGCGCGACCTTGCGCAGGACACCCAGCAGGCCGACGTCTACAACCTGCTCGGCTTCACGCTGCGCAAGACCGGCGACTACCAGACCTCGCTGACCTACTACACCAAGGCGCTGGAGCTTAAGCCCGACCACAAGGCGGCGCACGAATATCTGGGCGAGCTCTATGTCGAGACCGGCGACATGGCCAAGGCCAACGAGCAGCTCGCCTCGCTGCAAAAACTCTGCCCGGCGGGCTGCGAGGAGCTCTCCGACCTTAAACAGGCTATCGACACCAAGGCGACGAAGTAAGGCTTTTGGGCGCCGTTCCTTGCCCGGACGAGTGCCGCGAAGTGGCCGCCGACGAAGGAATTCGAGAAGTGCAGACATCGCCAATGCATGCGCCGCCCCTCATCCGCCTGCCGGCACCTTCTCCCCGTATGGTGACGGGGAGAAGGTGGCTGGCCGCGCCCTTGGCGCCTTTCCTGCCACGTTTGCGATTGGCGAAACCGTCGGCGCGA
>NZ_RZSL01000203.1:0-9627 GCF_003997355.1 Mesorhizobium sp. M1E.F.Ca.ET.041.01.1.1
ATATAGCCGCGAGAATCCCTCCCCCTTGAGGGGAGGGTGGACAGCCGCCGAAGGCGGATGGACGGGAGGGGTCATCGCGGCAGTGCTCGACGTGAGACGACCCCACCCGCCTCGCTTCGCGAGGCACCCTCCCCTCAAGGGGGAGGGGGACCTTTGGCGGATTTCCACCGCCGCTATCGGCTGATAGGCTGGTTCATCCCGGGAGGAGACGGCGATGGCGATCAAACTCGACGAGCTCATGAACGCCACGAATCTGCGCGGGCGCGGAGGCACCTTCATTGCCCCGATGGACGGCAGGGCGCATGTCTCGGGCGATCGCTCGGTGTCCTTGCTCGACAAGACCATTCCGGAACTGTTTTCCGACACGGTGAGCAAATACGCCACGCTCGATGCCGCCGTGTTCGTCGGCCAGGACAAGCGCTTCACCTGGAGCGAGTTGTCGGACACGGTCGACGCTTTAGCCGCCGGCTTCCTGGCGCTCGGGTTGGAGAAGGGCGATCGCGTCGGCATCTGGTCGCCGAACCGCTGGGAATGGTTGGTGAGCCAGTTCGCCACCGCCCGCATCGGCCTCATCCTGGTCAACATCAACCCGGCCTACCGGCTGACCGAGCTGGAATATGCCCTCAACAAGGTTGGCTGCAAGGCGCTGGTGACCGCCGTCAGCTTCAAGACCTCCGACTATCTCGGCATGATCGAGACGCTAGCGCCGGAAATCGCCACGGCCGAACCCGGCGAGCTCAAGGCCAAAAAACTGCCGGCGCTGAAGATCGTCATCCGCATGGGTGACGACAACTCGCCCGGCATGTTCAATTTCGGCGATGTGCTGGCCATGGCCGGACGCGACGAGCATGACAGCCTCGACCGCATCTCCGAAAGCCTGAAGCCGAATGACGCCATCAACATCCAGTTCACGTCGGGCACGACAGGCGCGCCGAAGGGCGCGACGCTGACCCATTTGAACATCGTCAACAACGGCAATTTCGTCACCTCGGCAATCAGGCTCACCGTCGACGACCGGCTCTGCATCCCGGTGCCGCTCTATCACTGCTTCGGCATGTCGATGGGCACGATAGGCTGCGTCACCAAGGGCGCGACCATGGTCTTCCCGGGCGAGGGTTTTGACGCCGGCGCGACGCTGAAGGCGGTGGCGCAGGAGCGCTGCACCGGCATCTATGGGGTGCCGACCATGTTCGTCGCCATGCTCGACCATGCCGATTTTTCGACCTTCGACCTCACCAGCCTGCGCACCGGCATCATGGCCGGTTCGCCATGCCCGATCGAGGTGATGAAGAAGGTGGTGTCGCTGATGAATATGCGCCAAGTGACCATCGCCTACGGCATGACCGAGACCAGCCCGGTTTCGTTCCAGAGCAGCGTCGACGATCCGCTGGAAAAGCGCGTCTCCACCGTCGGCCGCATCCATCCCCATGTCGAGGTGAAGGCGATCGGTGCCGACGGCGCCACCGTCGCGGTCGGCGCGCCGGGTGAGCTCTGCACGCGCGGCTATTCGGTGATGAAGGGCTATTGGGACGACGCGGAGAAGACCCGCGAGGCGGTCGACGCCGACGGCTGGATGCATACCGGCGACCTCGCCACCATCGACGCCGAGGGATATTGCAACATCGTCGGCCGGGTGAAGGACATGGTCATCCGCGGCGGCGAGAACGTCTATCCGCGTGAGGTCGAGGAATTCCTCTACCGCCATCCCAAGGTCAAGGAAGTGCAGGTCTTCGGCATTCCCGACGACAAATATGGCGAGGAGCTCTGCGCCTGGATCGTGCTGAAGCCCGGCCAGATCGCCACGGAGCAGGAGATCAAGGCCTTCTGCGCCGGCCAGATCGCCCACTATAAAGTGCCGCGCTACATCCGCTTCCGCACCGAGTTGCCGGTGACGGTGACCGGCAAGCCGCAGAAGTTCTTGATGCGCCAGGCGATGATCGAGGAACTGGGGCTGGTGGCGCAGAAGACGGCGTGAGAGGTGCTCCCCACACGCTTTTTCGCGAAGTTCGCCGAAACGCGCGGCGTTTGGGGGCTTGAATGACTGGTGTCGCACGGTCGGCGACTTCCTACGCGATGCCACTGGCCGCCCTGGTGATGGCCGTCGTGGTCAGAGCCAGCGGTCTCTCGGTGGACGAAGGTTCGCTGAACGTCAGGATTCTTGTCGGGGCGCTTTCGTGCGCGATCATGTTCACCACCATTTTCGTGGTGCTCGACCACGCCGAGGCAGTGGCCCGGCGCGTGGGGGAGCCGTACGGAACGCTGGTGCTGACCTTTGCCGTGACGGCAATCGAAGTGTCGATCATCGTTTCCATAATGCTGCATGGAGCGAACAATCCGACGCTGGCACGTGAGTCCGTTTTCTCGACGGTGATGATTACCTCCACCGGCGTTGTCGGCACGTGTCTGACGCTTGGCGGCTGGCGTCATCGCAAGCAGGCAATCGTTCGCCAAGGGACCAGCGCGTATCTGGCGGTTCTGGTCGCGCTGACCGTCATGACGCTTGTTCTGCCAACCTACACTCAAACGACGGATCCCGGCACGTTTTCGGCAGCTCAGCTTGGTTTTGTAAGCGTCCTTTCGGTGCTGCTCTACGCAAGTTTCGTGTTCGCCCAGACCGTCCGGCACCGGGACGACTTCGTCCAGGAACAGGCGCACGACGTTTCGACGCGAACTGCCTCTCATGAAAGCGTTTTTGTCGGCATTCTGCTGCTGTTGAGCGGGCTGATCGGAATTGTCATGCTCGCCGAGCAGGTCGCAGCAAGTGTCGAGGACACGCTTGTTGCCTACCAGGTGACCCAGGCGGACAGCATCGTGGGAGCGTTGATCGCGGGGCTGGTTTTGATGCCGGAGGCCATTTCGGCGGTTCGCGCTTCACTCAACAATGAGCTGCAGCGCGGTTTGAACGTTGCGATGGGTTCGGCTTGCGCTACGATCGGTTTGACCATACCGGCGGTCGCCGCCGCCAGCCTGCTGACGGGCAGAGGCTTGACCTTGGGGCTCCCGTCGGCTGACGCGGTCCTTTTGGTCCTGGCGCTTTTCATATGCAGCGTAAGCTTTAGTAACGAAAGAACGACATTCTTGACAGGCATGGTTCATATTGTCGTATTTTTTACTTTCGTATTTTTGATATTTATACCATGAAAGCTTTGGTGCGAGCTAATTTAGCAATCGGACGCAGGGATGGGACGGCGACCGGCAGGAAGTCGCTATCCGACTTGTCTGCGTTCCTCAAAGCGTCGCTAGCCGCGAATTCGGCATGGTCTTTCCATAGGCTCGGCGCAGCGTCGCCTTCTCCTCCAGCGCGACGATGACACGTGCGGCAAAATCGGTCTTGTACATCTCCGCGAGCCGTGCCAGTCCGCCTGGCGTGAAGACATTGATCTCCAGAAGTTTGTCGCCGACGATGTCGAGTCCAACCAGAAACATGCCGTCGCTGACCAGTTTGGGGCGTACCATCTCGGCAATGCGCAAAATCGTGTCAGTTACCTTGACCTTGCGGGCGGTTCCGGCGGCGTGGATGTTGGAGCGGACGTCGCCCTTGGCTGGGATGCGGCGAAAGGCGGCGTAACTGCCGTCGCGCAGCAGCGGCAGGCCGTTCATCAGGAAAAGACGCACGTCACCAGCCTTGGCCTCCGGAATGTAGGCCTGCGCGATGAGATAGCCGTCACCGCTGGCCGCCTCGAAAATCTGGTTGAGGTTGGAATCGGTAGGCGTCGCGATATGGAAGACGTTCTTGCCACCCGACCCTTGCAGTGGTTTGACGATGCAGCCCTTCGAGTGTTTGTCGATGAATGCGCGGATCTCGGCAATGCTGCGCGATATAAGGGTCGCCGGCCGAACCGCTTCGGGAAAGGTCTGCAGGTAGAGCTTGCTCTGTGCCTGCGCCAGACCATCCGGATCGTTGACGACGATGACGCCTTGTTCCGCTGCGAGCCGCCCGAACATGATGCCTGCGTTGGCGGCCCATGGTCGATCCCTGACGTCGAGCGACGGGTCGTTGCGCAGAAACAGGATGTCGATATCGCTTATCACGAAGGTCTTTTTCTGCTTCGCGGCATCCTTTAGGGCGGCATGCAGCTTGTCGGGCGTCTTGTAGGAAGCGTCCGGCAAGACTGCGACGCTGACAGCCAGGCTGTCATCCGGACGCAGTATGAAGTCTCCGGGTTCGACATAGACAACCGAATGTCCGCGCTGGACTGCAGCCAGCGCCAGCGTTGTCGTCGTGTAGCCTGGCGTCTCGCTCTCGATCGAATTGACGAAGAACGCAATGCGCATCGGGGATGCTCCCTCAAGTCCCAACCATATCGATCGGATCGATTCCCGCCATCGCCTTCTTGAGCCGCGGACGCGCCGCGTCGGAAGAAAGGAATGCAGGTTCGAGGCGCGGCGCGCGCAGCAAGCCGCGCGCATTGAGTTCCTGGATTGCGCCGAAATGCGCGGCGGAGATCTTGCCGATCCAAAACGGCGTAAGGCTGCCGCCGCCTCTCAGATGATCGAGGACCTGCACCACGCCGCGCAGATAGATGGCGTCTTTTGCCAGGCCACCACCGCGAAAGACACGCAGAACGACGTTGAAGGCGCTGCGATCGTCGAGACCGAAATCCTTATGGAGAATGCGGAAAGTTTCCTCGAACGTCGCGCCGTCGAGCATCGCCTGACACGCGAGAACCCTGGCCGCGATCAGCCGCAGCCGCGCCGCGGTCATGCCGCCGACCAGATATTCCGCCAGCACGGCCAGTCCCTCCTGCATGCCCTCGTAGCCGGCGAGCCCATTGCGGAAGATGGCAAGCCCCTGCGCATCGCCGTTGAAATAGGTCACCAGGTGGACACCGATCTCGTGACTGAGCAGCGCGGTCAGACGCTCCGGTGGAAGGTTGGTATCGCGCGAAACCAGCAACCGGTTTCGAGAGACGAGGAGGCCGGCCGGCAGGTCGCCGCGGATCTCCACGGAAGCATCGAAATCGGAATAGGCGGCACGGTATCCAGCGATCATGTCACGCGCGGCTGCGGCGACAGCATCGGCGCCCAATCCCTCCTGCCTCACCGACGACGCAGCGCCAGGCGCCTTTTCGACAATGGCGCGTGCTCGCGTCGCCAGACTCGGCTCGACGCTGCCATAGAGTGCTCGTCCGAGCTCGACGAAACGGGGCGTCTCGCGCGCCGCGAGCATCGACAGCTGCAGATCGAGCTCCTGCTGCTTTTGCGAGAACAGCGTGGTCAGCAGCGGATCTTCCAGATGATCGAGCGAGACCGAGTAGAGCTTCCGCTTCTGCGCGGCGACCTCGAATTCGAGCGGCCTGTAGAGCAGTGCTGGGACATGCTCGAAGCCGCCTGCCTGGAATTCCAGCCAGGCCGGTTCGGCGTTGATCGGTGTGACGGCAAGCAGGAAATCGAATGTCGACGCGACGCTGTCGAGTGCCCGGTCGGCGCGCACGACAGCGTCGATATAGGCGCGCCGCCCCAACGAACGATGGGTTGCCGGCGGTTCCAGCTTTGATGCCTTCAGAAAGGCGCTGACCGCCTGGAGCGCGGAATCCACCATGTTGGCGACGACAAGATCGCGCAATTCGGGATAGATGCGCTCGCTGCCAGGTACCCTGTAGATCGGCGCGAAGCGTACCGTCAGGCCTGCTACATCGTCGAGATCATCCGAGAGCCGTGTTTCGGCGCGGGTCGTGGGAACGAATTCGTCCACGCGCGGCGTGCGGTATTTCGCTTCGCGTCCGGATGCCGCAGCGGCAAGGCGCTTGAGCGCCGCCTTCTCCGCCGCGGTGTCGCCGCTAGCCAGTGCAATCTCGAAAGGCGGCAGGAACGGTACGTCCTCCGTCAGAAACCGGTCTTCGGCCAACTCGCCGATGTCGAGCACGAGGAATGCCCCGCAATGATCGCGCATCCTTCGCGCCACCAGCCGCACGACCTCGCCAGCGAGGTCACTATCGGCAGCGATCAGATAGGAGGCGTTGGCGGAAACAATTTGGAACGCCGCATCCTGCTGCGACCCGACATGGACGCAGAGAAACGGCAGCGGCCGATCGATGTGCAAACGGTTGCCGTCGCCGAACTCGCGGCGGATTGGCTTGCTCTCCCGCAAAAGCGCGTCCAAGTCCGCTTCGATCCTGGCCAACGGAGACATAGCCTCAACGAGCTTTGGCTTCATGTCATGCCCCGCAACGCAGCCTCGAGAACTGGCACCGTGGACCCAAGCATGGAACGCAGCCGTTCGATCGCTGCCCAGTCGGGTTCGCCGCTCCATTCGTCCATGAAGATCTTCTTGAACTCGACCGCTATGGCACACCCGGTCCCGGGGAAATTGGCATGGACGAAACGGGCCTGCTCGCCCTTGCCCTGGAACGACACATTCTCACGCACATCGATCGGCTCGCCGTTGAAATCCTGGCCGCGCAGCGCCTCCGTGAAGGCGTCGACGACCGGCGCCCAGCGCGCGCGGTCCATCGAGAACGTGCCGATATTGATATCAGGCGCGCCATCTTGCGATGCAGGCGCTGCTTTCGGCCCTGCACGCCGGTGGTTGTAGCTGTGGACGTCGACAAGGACGAACCTGCCGTAACGTCTCTCGACATCGGCAAGGACACGCCTGAGCTCGCCGTAGAAAGCGTCGTGAAAGGCGAGGGACTCGTCCACAACGTCCTCGGCCGGTGGCTCTCGCCATACGTGCAGGCCCCAGCACTGGTCCGGCGACCGATAGACCGCAGCCTCGCGCGCTCGGTTCAAATCGACTTGGAAGCGCGATCGATGAACGATAATCTGGGTTGGGAAATCGGCGATGAAGTGCTCGGTGAAGGGATCCTCCTCCCGCAGCCGATCAGGGTCGGGGATGCACATGAGCGACTGGCAAGCGCGCCCGACGTCGGAGCCGCTGTGGATCGCCGTGCCAATGACGGGGGAATCGCCAAGCTTGATCGTCCAGCCTGCCGGTGACCCGCTCGCAGCATTGTTGAAAATAGGCTTGCTCACCATCCATCGAAATGCGTGGAGAGAGCGGACGGTTCCGGGTCCAACCGGTTGACGCTTGCACCAGGACCACATTGTCTCGCTGAAGAACTGGCTTCGCCCGGCGCCTCACGCCGCCAGCACGGCCTGATCCAGCCCGCGGATGATCTTCGCCAGCTCCAAGCATTCGTCCTGGCGCACCTTGTTCCGCCGCCAGGCCATGCAGATCATGCGCTGCGGCATCGGCTCCTGGAACGGCACGATCCTGAGATCCGGCATGACGCCGGCGGCATTTGCCGCCATTTCGGGAACCAGCGTCACGCCCAGCCCATGCGCCACCATCTGCAGAAGCGTCGTCAGACTCGTGGCGCCGTAGCTTGCCATCGCCACCGGCCGCACGTTGCCGCAGACGGCCAGCGCCTGCTCGCGCAGGCAGTGCCCTTCCTCCAGCAGCATCAGGCGCTCCAGCGCCGGGCTTTCCGGCGGCACCGGCGGCGAGGCGAAGGCTGGATCTCCGGCGGGGACCGCGAGGAAGAAGCGGTCGGGGAAAAGCTCTTCGGTGACCAGCCCTGGATGGTCGAGCGGCAGCGCGGCGATGAAAGCGTCGAGCCGGCCCGAGGCACTGTCCTCGACCAGCGCCGCAGTCACCGCCTCGCGCAGTTCGAGCTGCAGCGCCGGGAAATGCTTCTTCAGTTCAGGCAGGACCCGCGGCAGGAGATAGGGCGCCACCGTCGGGATGATGCCCAGTCGGAAGCGCCCTTCCATGGCGGGACGGCCGCGCCGGGCCGTCGTCTCGACGTCACGTATGTCGGCAAGGATGCGCTCGATGCGCGGCTGCAGGACGAGCGCCTCGTCGGTCATCCGCACCGTCTTGCCGCCGCGCTCGAACAGAGGGCAGCTCAGCCGCTCTTCCATCTCGGCGATCTGGGCGGAGAGCGCCGGCTGGCTGACACCGGCAAGCTTCGCGGCGCGGCCGAAATGCAGCGTCTGCGCCAGCGCGTCGAAATAAAGCATCTGCCTGACGGTGAGACCGATCATAAGGAAATCCTATCGAAAAAAACAGGAAAGGCAATTTGTCTTTATCGTTAAGCCGGCCTAGTCTGGAATCGTTCCAGATTGGCGCGGCCGCCGGCCGCCCCCGGAAACCCAATTCAAACTCGGCAAAATCGGAGAGTAAGATGGACGCGAAAACCGACGACAACAGCGCTGGCAAATGCCCCGTGGCGCATGGATCCGCCGGCCGGACCAACCGCGACTGGTGGCCGAACCAGCTCGACCTTGGCGTTCTCCACCAGCAGTCGAACCTCTCTGACCCAATGGGCGAGGACTTCGACTACGCCAAGGAATTCCAGAGCCTCGATCTCGATGCGGTGGTGAAGGACCTGCACAAGGTGATGACGGATTCGCAGGACTGGTGGCCGGCCGACTTCGGCCATTATGGGCCGCTTTTCATCCGCATGGCCTGGCACAGCGCCGGCACCTATCGCATCGGCGACGGCCGCGGCGGCGCCGGCGCCGGTCAGCAGCGCTTCGCTCCGCTGAACAGCTGGCCGGACAACGCCAATCTTGACAAGGCGCGCCGGCTGCTCTGGCCGGTCAAGCAGAAATACGGCCGCAAGATCTCCTGGGCCGACCTGATGATCCTCGCCGGCAACGTCGCGCTGGAATCGATGGGCTTCAAGACTTTCGGCTTCGCCGGCGGCCGCGCCGACGTGTGGGAGCCGGAGCAGGACGTCGACTGGGGCTCCGAAACCAAGTGGCTCGACGACGAGCGCTATTCTGGCGATCGCGAACTGCGCGGCCATCTCGGCGCGGTGCAGATGGGCCTGATCTACGTCAATCCGGAAGGGCCGAACGGCAAGCCGGACCCGATCGCAGCCGCGCGCGACATCCGCGAGACCTTCCGCCGCATGGCGATGAACGACGAGGAGACCGTGGCGCTGATCGCCGGCGGCCACACCTTCGGCAAGACCCACGGCGCCGGCGATGCCGCCCTGGTCGGCGCGGAGCCGGAAGGCGCCGGCATCGAGGCGCAGGGCCTCGGCTGGTCGAGCAAATATGCCACCGGCATTGCCGGCGACGCCATCACCTCCGGCCTCGAGGTCACCTGGACCACGACGCCGACCAAGTGGAGCAACAACTTCTTCGACAACCTCTTCGATTATGAATGGGAGCTGACGAAGAGCCCGGCTGGCGCCAACCAGTGGACGCCGAAGGGCGGCGCCGGCGCCGACACGGTGCCGGACGCGCACAATGCCTCGAAGCGCCATGCGCCGGCCATGCTCACCACCGACCTCTCGCTGCGCTTCGATCCGGCCTACGAGAAGATCTCGCGGCGCTTCCACCAGCATCCCGATCAGTTCGCCGACGCCTTCGCCCGCGCCTGGTTCAAGCTGACCCACCGCGACATGGGCCCGGTGGTACGCTATCTCGGCCCGCTCGTGCCGAAGGAAGAGCTGATCTGGCAAGATCCGATCCCGGCGATCGACCATGAGCTGGTGAGCGAACAGGATATCGCCGCGCTGAAGGCGAAAATCCTGGCCACCGGCCTCTCGGTGTCCGAGCTGGTCTCGACCGCCTGGGCCTCGGCCTCGACCTTCCGCGGTTCCGACAAGCGCGGCGGCGCCAATGGCGCGCGCATCCGGCTTGAGCCGCAGAAGGACTGGGACGTCAACC
>NZ_RZSL01000204.1:0-9618 GCF_003997355.1 Mesorhizobium sp. M1E.F.Ca.ET.041.01.1.1
ACCGGGATCAGCGCCGGCCGGGCAAAGCTGCCAGGCGTCACGCAGGGCGGCTTCATCCTCGGCGCGGCCGGCGAGCCGCATGCTGGCGGCGGCACATTTGAGCGCCCAGCCGCTGGCGCCAGGCGCCGACCCAGGCCGGCTGCGCGCGGGCGAGGCTGTCAAGAGAAGCCAGGGCGGCGCCGGCCTGGAAGGCCGCGTCGGCGTCGGTTGCGCTGCCGCCGCCGGCAAGCGCCCAGGCCGGGACGGCCGGCGGCGCGGCGGAGCTGGCGGTCGCGGGATCGAGGCGAATCATGCTTTCGAGGGTAAAATGCCCGTGCGCTTTATGCCATCAATTTCGCATCAAAACGCACAGCTTGTCGGCAACAACAAACGAATGATAATGTTGCCTTATCGGAGAACCGTCAAAACCCCTGACGTGAGGCGAGCTCAACCTGAAGCCTACGGCCAACCGCTGCCGCGGCGCGCTGCACGGTATCGAGCTGCACCCTGTCGTTTTCCGGATCCAGCAAGCGGTCTAGCTGCGCACGGCTGGTCTTCATGCGCTTCGCCATTTCGCTCTTGCTGATGCCCTGTTCGGCCATGGCCTGTTCGATTTGCCAGGCCAGCACACGCTTGATCGCATGAGCGGTGGCTTCGCCGTGAATGCCCTCCTTCTGCAAAAACGCGTCGAAGGATGAGCCGATGTGCTTGCTGGTCATTGTTCGATCTCCCTTTGCCGTTTGCGGGCGATGTCGAGGTCCGGTGTCGGTGTCTTCTGGGTCTTCTTCACAAAGACATGACGCAGAATCATCCGGCCATGCGCGGCGCAAAAGATCACGCGGCCGATCCGGCAATGTGCGAGGTTGCTGCGCACTTCCCACAACCCGCCGCCGAGTGACCGGCATAACGGCATCCCGACTGGCCAGCCGAACTCGACCGTGGCAATATCGAAGCCAACCGTTTTTCGATCCGCTTCGGATAGCGCCTTCAGCCAGTCTCTGACCGGCTCGACGCCATTTGCCGTGCAGTAAAAGATCGCCGGTATCCGCTTCAATCCATCAGTCATTCTGTACCAAGCAAGATACGCTGTATCGTATAAGATACACGCCCGTCAATGGCCGGGCATCATGAGACTCGCCGCTTTTTTTGAAGCGGTTTTCGTGAGATTACCTGCATGGCGACGAATCCGTCGGTCCTTAAGTCACTGATTGTACAGACCTATTGATACAGGCGGCCGGTCACGATTTCCGATTCAGATTCGATTCACGTAGTCTCATGAATTCCGCTCCATATGAGCCACGTGCGCCGTCGCAGATTTCCATCAAGTGCCGCCGCGCCTCCGGCGCTCCTGTCCTTCCGACCACTCGCCGAGCAAACGATTTCCAGAACCATATTAGGTCGCAACCGCCAACAAGCTGCCTCGCGGGAGACGAACGGATGATCGATATGATATCGTATAGCGGTATAGAATGCAGGGTATGGATATGGCGTTTTCCGTCAAGGACGAAAGCACCGATGGGCGGTTCGCAAACTGGCGAAACTTAAGAACATGAGCCTTACCGAAACGATCCGCGACGCCGTCGAACAGGAGTATCAACGCAGCCGCGGCGCAATCCCCCTGCCCCAGCGGCTGAAGGCGCTTACCGAGCGTTATCGCGCCTTTCCCGAAACCGGCGCCCAAGCCGACAAGGCTTTTTTCGATGACCTGTCGGGGAATAGCTGATGTTTATCGATGCCTCGGCAATCACTGCCATCATCGGCGACGAAGAGGATGGCTTGGCGCTTGCCGCTCGCCTTGGCCAGGCCGGAAGTGTCCGCGTCTGGCCGATCGTGTGTACGTCGCCAGCCTGGCGCGAAAACGGCCTGCCCCATCGAAGAGGCGGAAGAACTCGTCACCCTCATGCTGGACGAGATTCCTGCGCAAATCATCGAGATCAATTGCGCGATCGAAGCCATCCGGGCGTACCATCGGTTCGGCAAGGGCCGGCACTAGGCGGACCTGAATATGGGCGATTGTTTCGCCTACGCGTGTGCCAAGCTCTATGACATTCCGCTGCTGTTCAAGGGCAATGATTTCGTGCACACCGACATCGAGGTGGCATGATGGACCGGAAAGCCGAGGGCGAACATAGCGCCGGAGAAGACAAGGCAAGCGCGACGACCTGCCAATGGGCCAAGCACCCGCCGATCCCCCTCCCCTCGCCCGCAGGCGGCGTACGGGTCGCAGCCGACGTCCGGTTCGGAGCCAACGTTTGGCCTGCCGGCGCATCTCGGACAGCTCGCTGACCACGCGCGAAAATATGTCGAGGTCGCGAGCTCCGCCAACACGCGGCGCGCCTAGGCCGCCGACTGGAAGCATTTTTGCGCCTGGGCGTCCCGTCAGAACCTCGAGGTATTTCCGCCCGAACCGCAAACCGTCGGCCTCTACATTACCGCCTGGGCCTCTGGCAAAGCTACCGGCGACAAAACGCCTCGTTCCGTCTCGACGATTGAGCGGCGGCTTTCGGCGCTAAGCTGGAACTATGGCCAGCGCGGCCAGCCGCTGGACCGGAAAGATCGGCATATCGCCACTGTGCTCGCCGGCATCCGCAACACCCACGCCTCCCCTCCCCGGCAGAAAGAAGCCATTCTCCCGGAAGACCTGATTGCCATGCTCGAGACCCTTGACCGCGGCACGCTGCGTGGCCTGCGCGACCGCGCCATGTTGTTGCTTGGCTCGCCGGCGGCCTGCGCCGCTCCGAAATCGTCGGCCTCGACGTTGCCAGGGATCAAACCGAGGACGGCCGCGGCTGGACCGAGATTTTGGACAAAGGCGTTCTCGTTACCCTGCGCGGCAAGATAGGCTGGCGCGAGGTCGAGATCGGCCGCGGCTCATCCGATGCCACCTGCCCGGTGGTCGCGGTGCAGACCTGGCTGAAACTCGCAAGGATCGGCCACGGCCCACTGTTTCGGCGGGTCACCGGGCAAGGCAAAGCCGTCGGCGCCGAGCGGCTGAATGACCAGGAGGTCGCCCGTCTCGTCAAACGTGCGGCGCTCGCCGCCGGTGTCCGTGGCGATCTGTCGGAAGGCGAGCGCGGAACAAAATTCACAGATCATTCCTTGCGCGCTGGCCTAGCCTCGTCGGCCGAGGTCGACGAGCGCTACGTGCAAAAGCAGCTCGGCCACACCTCGAGATGACCCGCCGCTATCAGCGCCGCAGAGACAGGTTCCGCGTGAACCTCACCAAGGCCACGGGCTTGTAGGCGACAGAGCCCTCCGCTACTTACGACCCAATTCGAACGTCGTGATAGGGTGGTAGATTGCCGACCTAATGCTGCGCCAAGGCAGCCGAGAGCATCCCTGACAGGTCATCGTCGAGGAGCGGTTTTTCCTGATCCAGGCTCGCAACGCCCGAAATTCAGATGATGGCTGAGCACAAATGCTGGTTCTGTTGATGGGTGGGCCAAAGCAGACGAAACTAGCTGGCCCGACGACCATGTTTGCCGTCGGGTGATGCGCAATGACGTAAAGGTCGGCTCACCGTCGCTGGAAGAACGCCACCCCCGCCTGCCGGGGTGGCTTCCGAGGTCGAAGGTGCGCCAGCCGATGGGCGAGCAGACCCAGCCAAGCGGCGAGCCGGCATTGCCGAGCTACACCGAGTGAGAGGGTGAGGCGCGGAATCGGTATTCGCGGCCTTTGTTTGCAGCGTGTTTGACCCTCCCATCACAATGGAGGAGGGGCGAAGGGCCGTATATTCTCGACACGCAGCTTGCGAAGTTAGCCGCGGCTAACAGCGTCGCGGTCCACGCGAAAACAGGCATTAAGAAGCTGTTAACCCTTATTTTCTTGCGCGCGAGAAAGAATCGGGCATAGTCCCGTCATCTGCGGAAAAAACCGCAAACACGACAAACTTCCGCAACTGCGGCGAAAGAGAACGAAATCGATGGTAAGCACTGCTGCCGCACTTGAGCCAGCCAGCCAGCCGGAAGAACTGAAAACGCTAATCCAGCGTCACTCCGCTACGCTGTCGACTCAGCTGCAGGCCCACCATCTCAGCACATTTCCTCCCAATGCCGAAAAGGGTATCCGCAATTTCTCACCTGCCGAGACCGCAAAGCTGATCGGGATAACCGAAGGCTACCTGCGACAGGTCGCTGCCGAAATTCCAGATGTGTCCACCGTCTCTGGTGGTGGACGGCGTTCCTATTCGGTCGAGGCGATTCACACGATTCGCAAGTTCCTGGACAGCGGAGCAAGGGGCAGCAGGCGTTATCTCCCTTGGCGAGCCGACAGTGAAGACCTTCAGGTTATTACGGTGATGAACTTCAAGGGTGGGTCTGGAAAGACAACGACCACGGCCCACCTTGCTCAATACCTCGCCCTAAAAGGCTATCGGGTCCTGGCAATCGACCTTGATCCACAGGCGAGTCTATCCGCTCTCTTCGGCCATCAGCCCGAAATCGATGTCGGCCCAAATGAAACCCTCTATGGGGCAATCCGCTACGACGACGAACGGCGGCCCATCGCTGAAATCGTCCGTGCGACATACATCCCCGATTTGCACCTAATTCCTGGCAATCTCGAACTGATGGAGTTCGAACACGATACTCCACGCGCACTCATGAACCGATCGCCGGGCGACACCATGTTCTTTGCCCGTATTGGCCAAGCACTCGCGCAGGTTCAGAAGATCTATGATGTCGTAGTGATCGATTGCCCCCCGCAGCTGGGCTATCTCACTCTGTCCGCGCTTACGGCCGCGACATCGGTCCTGATTACCGTCCATCCGCAGATGCTCGACGTCATGTCGATGAGCCAGTTTCTGGCAATGACGGGCGATTTGTTGGATGAAATCAGCAGGGCAGGGGCTTCATCGCAATTCAAATGGATGAAGTATCTGATTACCCGGTTTGAGCCGAGCGACGGACCTCAAAATCAGATGGTGGCGTTCCTCCGCTCTATCTTCGGGGAGCATGTCCTCAATCATCCGATGCTGAAAAGCACAGCAATTTCCGATGCGGGACTTACGAACCAGACGATCTTCGAGGTGGAACGCAGCCAATTTACGCGAACAACCTACGACCGCGCGACGGAATCGATGGAGAGCGTCAACGCAGAGATAGAAGCCCTCATCAAGAAAGCGTGGGGGAGACCGCTATGAGCCGCAAGCGCATTTTCGCCAACCTGGAATCTGCCCCGGCACAAGTTGGTCCCGAATCCCTCGGTCCCGAGACCACTGAGCCACCGGCAGCCAGACGGTCTTCGCGCATTCGCCCGCTTTTAGGTTCGCCCGATCTGTTGGAGAGCGGTTCTGGGTCGCCAGTGGGGGCTTTGGGGCAATCTCTGGGGGAAATGAATGAGCGTTCGAAGAGGGCTGATGAGATAGAGCAACGATTGATCTCTGGTCAGACGATCATCGAGCTCGACACCAACAGCGTCGAGCCATCGTTTATCCCCGATCGAATGTTGAGCGACGACGAAGCGTTCCGCAGCTTCGTGGAGGCAATAAGGAATGAGGGCCAACAAGTCCCCATTCTCGTGCGGCCGCATCCTGAATATCCGGCCAAGTATCAGGTCGCCTTCGGGCACCGGCGCCTGCGCGCGGCGATTGAGCTTGGGATCCCAGTCAAAGCTATCGTGCGCAAGCTCACAGACCAGGAATTGGTCGTCGCCCAAGGCCAGGAGAATAACGAACGGCAGGATCTCTCCTATATCGAAAAAGTTCGTTTCGCCCAGCAGCTCGAGCGACGCTTTTCGCGGGATGTGATCATGTCAGCTCTGTCTGTCTATAAGAGCGACTTGTCGAACATGCTGGCTGTCGGCGCCAAGATTTCTGTTGATCTCATCGAGGCGATTGGTCCCGCGCATGGCGTCGGCCGGCGCAATTGGATGTCATTGGCCGATGTCGTAGCGGATCCCGCCCAACTGGACAAGGCGAGAGCTGTCACGCAGCAGCACCAATTCGCCGCCCTTTCCTCAAAGGACAGGTTTGAAGCTGTGGCGCGATCGCTCAAGCCCGGCGCGCTCGCCCGCAGCCAGGATACGCTTCTATCGGATGCTGGTCAGGAAATCGGCCGCATCACCCAGAGCAAACAGAAAGTCACGGTCACAATCGACCGGAAATCATCACCGGAGTTTGCGGAATTCGTGCTCAACGAGCTGCCGCGCCTCTTCAAGGAGTATCGGCAGAGCCGTTAATCGGCTCTGCGATGCAGGCAACGAAGTCAGGAGATCGACACAGCAAAAGAAAAAGGCCCCCGAAACAGCGTCCGGAAGCCCTTCTCATTAGTTAGCACCTAGAGAATCGCACTTCTGCGAATCACAGTCAAGAGTTCCCGTGAGGGAAAGCGCCGTTTCGGCGAGCAGATTTCTTTTGCCTAGCGATAGGTGAAAGAGCATGGAAACGCATATCTCAACGACGCCCTTTGGGCGGCGGCCGGTGACGCTTGGCATGATTTCAAGCCAGGTGGCCGCAAAGGCAATGCCGGCGGACCTAAGAGTCCACAAATGGCATGTCTTCCAGAACATCAAGGAAGCCCGAGGCGCCTTGGGCGCGACCGATCGCGCACTGGCCATACTTGACGCCCTGCTTTCGTTTCATCCGGACACCGTGCTCTATGGCGATAGCGAGCTGATCGTCTGGCCCTCCAATGAGCAGTTGATCGGCCGCGCCAATGGCATGCCACCTTCGACGCTACGGCGGCACCTGGCTGTCTTGGTCGAATGTGGCTTGATCATCCGCAGGGACAGCCCCAACGGCAAACGCTACGCGCGGAAAGGGCAAGGGGGCGAGATCGAGCAAGCCTACGGCTTCGACATCTCGCCGATCCTGGCGCGCGCAGCGGAGATCAAGGAGCTGGCGGAAGTCGTCCGAGTCGAGAAGAGGGCCTACCGGATCGTTAAGGAACGGCTAACCATATGCCGCCGCGACATCGTCAAGATGATAGACGCAGGCATTGAGGAAGGCGTTCCGGCAAATTGGGGCAGGGTCCAGCAAACCTATCAAGCCATCGTCGGCAAGATTCCCCGTACAGCGCCCGGCCGGGTCCTCGAAGCCATCGCTGCCGAGCTTGAGGACCTCTGGGCTGAAGTGCGTGAGGCATTGGAATCATTCGTAAAAACAAAGAATATGAGCGCCAATGAGTCTCATATCGAGCGCCACATACAGAGTTCAAAACCAGACTCTAAATCTGAATCTGAAAGAGGCTCAGGAGATAAGGATGAAGCGAGCGGCAGCGCTGCGGAAACCGACAATGTGCGGAGCCTGCCGAAGCGCGAGCTGCCGTTGGGAATCGTACTGGATGCCTGCACGAACATGCTCTGGCTGGTGAAGGGCGGCGGCGGAATCCGCAACTGGCGTGAATTTCTGGCGGCGGCCGAGGTTGCCCGGCCGACGATGGGCATCAGCCCCAGCGCCTGGGAGGAAGCGCGAACGGCGTTGGGTGAGCAGCAGGCGGCGATCACCCTTGCTGCGATCTACCAGCGGCAGGACCAGATCAATAGCGCCGGCGGCTATTTGCGCAGCCTGACGGATCGGGCCAAGGCCGGAAAGTTCTCGGTCTGGCCGATGATCATGGCCCTGCTGCGGGCAAAGCTTGAGGCGTCGAAAGCCGCCGGAAATGGAGCTGAAGCAGCTGCCGTCGATCTGGAAACGGCGGGGAAGGTTGTTCGCACCGAATCACGATTGGAAATTAGCGATGCGTTGCGGCGCAGCCTCGACAAGCCGGCGCGTGGATCGTGATGAGGCGGCGGGTTTTGATTCACACCATGGCATGGGCGGTCGCTGCAGCGGGCACAGCACATCAACCGCAGGCGGCTATCTGCGCTTGCTAACCGATAAGGCGAGGGGCAGGGGAGTTTCGATCGGACCGATGCTTATGGCGGCGCACAAGGCCAACGGTGCGACAGCGGGGATGACAGGATGAGCAAGGGGACGGTCTCAAGCGCGCGGCGGTTGATCTCGTTGGGATCTGCGGTACGATTTCCCGCGCTCTGTTGCTTTGGGTTATTGAGTTCGCGGCGGCGGCCGATCAGTGAGAAGCACCAAGAGGGCCGGATTGATGTAGAGGTTTTCCCGGCCGGCTTTCATCTTCTGGTCCTCAGATACACCGATACCGCCTGTCGCACAGCCACGCGCTTCTTCCGGAGCCTCCGAGGCCGAATTCGTCATGCGGGATGGATCTGTGAGCCCGCGTACCGGCCGTTTCCGTTTGCGCAGCCAGTCATGCCGGCCAAGCCGGTGGCTTATTCGTCGCCTACGAGACCATCGAACGCCTCAAGCAGCGCATCGACAATCGCCTGGCCGAGCGCCTGTGCCGTCTCACCGATTTGGGCTTCGTTTCCGGTGCGGGCGGCGGTAGCGAGTTCGGAACCCTCATCCGTCAGGATCGCATTGGCCCGATCGATCGCCCATTGCGCGAAATCGTCCCGGCTGTCGATGATCCTGGTTTCCATGGATGCGCGCTCCAATGTTTACGATTTGTTTGCCAAATTCGGGCTAGGGTTGGGACGCGCGATGGGTACTGCGTTCGCGCCATAACACTTCTCGATCCTTGCAGCGAGACCTGACTGAGCAAGCCGTTCCGCCTCGCCCGGTCGAGGCGGTTCTTGACGGATGAGGGCGCTCATTTCTTCCGCCGCGCCTTCCCGCCCGGATTTCCAAGTATGGAATGGCACGGATAACTGATCGGATGAAGGGCCCTTCGCACCTGTCCCACCATTGACTTTCGACCATTCGTCGGCCCGTAAGGGACGCTGTCGTCTCACGCGTGGTTTCGTGAAATTCGACCATCCGGGGATTGAAATTTGACCTGTCGAGTAATACCTTCTGGGTAAATGGTATTACCGAGGTAGGAACATGACCACGACAGTCACAGCCAAGGGACAGGTGACCATCCCAAAGCCGGTCCGCGATCTTCTCGGAATCGTTCCGGGCAGCAGGGTTAATTTCCGCCGCGCCGCCGATGGCAGCGTGGTGCTTGGACGCGCTGACAACAAGCAGCCCATGAGCCGATTTGCGAAGTTGCGTGGCCATGCCAGCAAGGGACTCGATACCGACGCGATCATGGCGCTGACGCGCGGCGAAGCGTGACGCTCGTCGACACTAACGTTCTGCTCGACCTCGTAACTGACGATCCGAAGTGGGCGGATTGGTCGATCGCTCAGCTTGAGGCGGCAAGCCTCAATGGGTCGTTATCGATCAACGACGCGGTCTATGCCGAGCTTGCCGTACGATATGACCGCATCGAGGATCTCGACGCGTTTCTTGACGAAGCCGGTCTCGAAATCGCTGCGATGCCACGCGCTGCCCTGTTTCTCGCTGGAAAGGTGTTTACGCGGTACCGCAAGGCGGGCGGATCGCGCACCGGTGTGCTGCCCGACTTCTTCATCGGCGCCCATGCCGCCGTCAGCGGGCTGCCGCTGTTCACCCGTGATGCTGGCCGCTACCGCACCTATTTTCCATCATTGAAACTGATCACACCGAATAGCTGAGCGGCTCGTCAGCCCAAGAAACATGATTTTGTGGTCGAGCAGGGCGGAGAGGGGATCGCCGTGGCGCACTCACAATCGGCATCCGCAGCGCGAAGGGGATAGTTCTAAACGATAAGTCTTGCCGCCCTTCCGAGCGTCCGTTCGGCGTCATTGTAATAGGTTGAGGCC
>NZ_RZSL01000205.1:0-9592 GCF_003997355.1 Mesorhizobium sp. M1E.F.Ca.ET.041.01.1.1
CGGAGAGGGACCGCCTGCGCTGCAAATGGTCGAGAATCCCGACATCCTGGCCGGCGTTGGCCACCACAGCCAGCGGCCGGGTCTTGTCGTCGGCTTTGCCGCCGAGACGCAGGACCTGATCGCCAATGCCGAGGCCAAGCTCAGGAAGAAGGGCGCCGATTTCATCGTCGCCAACGACGTCTCGCATGAGAGCGGCATTGGCCCGTCGGGCGTCATGGGCGGCGACCGCAACAAGGTGCGCATCGTCTCCCGCACCGGCGTCGAGGAGTGGCCGGAGATGGGCAAGGACGAGGTGGCGGCGCGGCTCGCCGCCTTGATCGCCGAGCGGCTGCGGACGATCGTTGTTTGAATGCTTTCGTCCGTCGGAGACCCGGCGCGCTGAGCGCGCCGGCAGGCCAACCTCGATAAGCTCACTCCGCGGCGATACCGGGACGGCTCGTGCTTGCGGCAAGCCCGGCTTCGATCGACTCGGCAATGATCCTCAAGCCGAGATCCAGTTCTTCCTCGGAGATGGTCAGTGGCGGGGCTATGCGAAAGACGCCGCCCATTCCCGGAAGCTTGACGATGTTCATGCTGAGACCGCGCCGGAACGCCTCAGCCGCGATAGCGGCGCCAAGCTGATGGTCAGGAACCCTGTCCTTGCGATCCTTGACGATCTCGACCCCGAGCAGGAGGCCGCGGCCGCGCACGTCGCCGACACATTCGTATCGCTGTTTCAGCCGTGACAGTCCGTCAAACAACCTCGCGCCCAAATACTGTGCCCGCTCGACGAGCTTTTCTTCCTCAACCACGTCGAGCACCGCGAGGCCCACGGCCGCCGGCAGAGGATCGGAGACATGCGTGGTGTAGAACAGGAAACCCTTGTCGTGCGCCGCCTCTTCGATGTCAGCCGTTGTCATGACGGCCGATAGCGGCAGGCCCGCGCCGATGGTCTTGGACAGCGTCAGTATGTCAGGCGTGACGCCGTCCCTTTGGAAGGCGAACATGGTTCCTGTCCGGCCGATGCCGGTCTGCGCCTCATCGAGGATCAGCAGCATGCCACGCTCGCGGCACTTCTGCTGGAGTGCCGCCAGATAGCCCTGCGGCAGCTCCAATATGCCGCCGCTGGACAGGATCGGCTCGGCGACGAAGGCCGCAAGGTTGCCTGTCGACTGGCTGTCGATCAGATCGAAGCCATCGTTGAGTTCCGTGAGCCAGTCCAGGGAGCCGTCGGCGTTCTTGAAGCGAGGCCGGAAGCTGTTGGGCGCGGGGATCGCGAGCGAACCGACCGTCGCGGGCCCATAGCCCTTGCGGCCGGCGCTGTAGGTCGCCGACGCCGCGGCTCCGGTCATGCCGTGCCAGCTTTTCGAGAAGGCGACGATCTCGTGCTTGCCGGTCACCAGCTTCGCCATCCGGATGGCCGCTTCGTTCGACTCGGCCCCCGTCGAAAGCAGCAGCACCCGGTCGAGCCCCGGGGCCAGCGCCGCGAGGCGCTCCGCGAGCTCGACCACCGGACGGGACAGCATGCCGCTGAAAAGGTGCGCGGCCTTCTCGACCTGCCGGCTGACCGTCGAAACGATCCTGGGATGAGCATGACCGAGCAGCGCGCTCATCTGCCCGGAGGTGAAGTCGAGGATGGGCTTGTCATCCGCGTCGTAGACGAACGAGCCCGCCGCCCGCTCGATGATGGCGGGTTCGAAGGCGCCGCCATAGCGTATGAGGTGGTTTTGCGCAGAGGCCCAGAACCTGCGATCCAAGTTTTTTGACATCTTCCAGCTCCAGCAAGCGTTGGTGGGGAAAAGTTAGCGGCTGGCGCTGATGCAGTAAAATTGATAGTGGTTGGATGCGGATATCAATGGAATTGATATGCAGACTCCACTCGACCTCCGACTGCTCGCGACATTCGTGCGCGCGGCCCATTCGGGAACCCTCAGTGCGACGGCCATACAGGTCGGCCGCACGCAGTCCGCGGTCACCATGCAGATACAGCGGCTCGAGGAAGCCCTCGGCCAGGCCCTGTTTCATCGCAGCGGCAGCGGCGTCCGGCTGACAGGCAGCGGCGAACGCTTCCTGGCCTATGCCGATCGCATTCTCAAAATCCATGACGAGGCGATTTCGGCGTTCTCGGAGAAGGGGCTGCATGGCTCGATCATCTTCGGCAGTCCCGAAGATTATTTGAGTGCGTTCTTTCCGGCGCTGCTGCAGAGTTTTGGAACCGTCTATCCCGATGTCGAGATCAAGGTCGTTTCGGCGCCGACGGTCGAACTGCGGACGCTTCTCAATTCACGCCAGATTGACCTGGCGGTTGTCTCCAGCCCGAATACGGACGATGCACAGGGCGTCGTGCGCACAGAACGGCTGGTCTGGGTTGGCAGCAGGCCGGCCCTGGACCTCTACGATTTCGATGACACCGTGCCGCTGGCATTGGCCGCGTCGAATGCCATCGACCACAAGGCAGCCTGCGAGGCCATGGCCCGCGCCGGGTTGCGCTACAGGATTGCCTACGCCAGCAACAGCCTTGCCGGACTGATTGCCGTTGCGCGGTCCGGGCTGGCGATCAGCGTGATGACCGAGGAGGCAGTGCCGCCCGACCTGCACGTTCTGGGCACACCCCTTCCGCCGTTGCCCAGCCTTGGCATTCTGATCGCCTTTGCCGATTCCGAACGATCGCCCGCGGTCGAGGCGTTCGCCAATCATATCCGCAGCGTTCTTCCGTCACTTTGAGACCGCCAGGGCGGATCACCGTTTCACGCAAACGGCGACCCGCCCCATCTCTATGTTTTGACGCAATTCCGGACGGAAACCGTCACGCACTTTTCCTGGAATTGCTCTCGCGGCCGTCGTTTGCCCGCACGTCAACCCGCCGCCAGTTGAGGCCGGTTCGCCGTCGACGAGATCCTCAGTGCGGCAACACAACCCAGAATGCCAAGCGGCACGAAGGCGAGGAACAGCCAGCCGGCGACGCCTGCGGCGGCTTCGCGGTTCAGGCCTTCCGAAAACCCGCTGGCGTTGGCGACGATGCCGGCAAGTGCCGCGCCCACCGCATAGCCGATGCGCTGCATGGTCGGCACGGCGGCCGAGGCGATCGTCTGCTCGCCGTCGCGGGCCGAAGCGACGATGACGCGCGTCAGGAACGGCCAGCAAACGCCGAAGCCGCCGCCCTGCAGCAGGGCACAGAGCAGGATCAGCGGGATCGAGCCGGCCGGAATGGTGTAGGCGAAGCCGGCGAGGCCGGAGGCGATCATCAGCGCGCCGATGACGATGATCACCCGTTCACGCTCGAGCGGCGCGTTGGCGACGAAGATCGACAGGATCGACCAGGCGATCGATTCGGCGGCGATGATGTAGCCGGTGGTCAGCAACGGAATGCCGTGCAGCGTGGTCAGAAGCAGCGGTCCGTAAATGGCGAAGGTGCAGGTGGCCACGGAAAATGCCGCGACCATGGTCATGCCGCTGCCGAGTGGCGAGCGCCATGAGAACAAAGGCGAGGGGAAGAGGCGCGAGCGGGGCCTGAGGGCATCGATGCGGAAGAACAGCGCCAGGCCAATCAGGCCGAGGAGGAGCAGCAGCGACGAGCGCAACAGGGCAATGTCGATGGCGGCGGCGGCGATCAGCACCACGCTGACGGCGAGGCAGGCGAGCGCCGGATAGGGAAAGGCCGGTACCGTGCCGGCACCAGCCTGCGGCTTCGTCGCCTCAGGCGTGTCGAGCACGATGAAGCTCGCCAGAGCCATTGCCGCGCCGCCGAAGGTGAAGATGCCGAAGGCCCAGCGCCACGACAGGAACTCGGTCATGATCGCCCCGAGCATCGGTCCGCTGAAGGCGGCAACGCCCCAGATCGCCGATATGATGCCGAAGAGCTGCGGCCAGATGTTGCGTGGGAACAGCCTTTCGACCGAGACGAAGGCCAGCGACACGAGCGCGCCGCCGCCTAGTCCCTCGACGAGGCGTCCGGCGAGGAACAGCCACATCGACGGTGCCGTGGCGCAGATCAGCGCGCCGGCCGCGTAGAGCAGGGCCGCGACCATCATGTTGGAGCGCAGCGCGACATAGCTCACCAGCCGCCCGGCCGCGGCACCCGCGACAATGGCGCCGAGCTCGTAGATCGCCAGCGACCAGCCGACCAGCTGCACGCCCGCCAACTCGCCGACCATGGCCGGCATCACCGTCGCCACCATCGTCTCGTTGGTGGCATGCAGCAGGATGCCCAGGCTGATGAAGCAGAAGCGCGCCAGGTCGCCGCTTGCCCACAGCGCCCGCCAGTCCACCTTGTTTACGCCAACCTTGTTGCCGCCTGCTGCCGTCACGTCGATCTCCTTGAGGCCATTCGCAGCCTCATTCGCTTTTCGAACGAAGCGCCAGATCCAGTTCGGCAGGGCTTGTAGAACCTCAAGCGCGGTTGAGCTCAAGAGGCATTTTTCAGCAATATCGCGGCTGCGGGCAGAGCCACGAATTCACGCGCAAATGGTCAGCGGGCGAAAAGAGAATGCGGCCCGGAACGTGTGTCCCGAGCCGCATCCGTGCTGATTGAGCGACTGAATGAAAATGCTTCACTTGTAAGCGTGGACGAGGTCCAGCGAGGCTACCGCGACGGCCAGGTTGACGCCGGTCTGCGCCTGGACGCTGAGCGGCTCCAGCATGAAGGCGCCGTTCAGCCCGCCAACCAGGAGGTTGGCGCCGCCGCCCGTCACGACGCTCGCCTCGGCGTTGACGCCGTAGTAGCTGCCGGCGAGATCGCCCGCATCATGGCTGCGCGTGGCGGCAAGCACCGCCCAGACAAGCTGCCCCTGATGCGTCTGGCCGACATCGACGCCGAGCTTGGAGATCATCCCGGTGTACTGCTCGGACGGCCCGTGATGATAGGGGCGGAAGGTGCAGGACACGCCCTTGTTTGATGTGATGACATAGCCGACGCCGCCGTCGATGGTGCAATCGAGCGTGCCGAGCCGGAGCACGCCGGCGCTGACGGGGGAGGCGAGGACCGTGGTGGCCAGTGCCGCGGCACAAACAAGCTTCTTGATCATCGGGGAAGTCCCTTTCGCAAAATTCGAAAACTAGCCCCGATTTAACGATCGAGGTGCGCGGAGCGTTCCGCCCAAAACTTGGCGCGAACATGGCAAGAGTTAACGCATTGCCGCCGGCAGTTAACGGATCGCTATCGGGGATTGGGAGCGGAGTACAGTCCAACGGATACGCTCCCGGCGACGGCTCGGCGTCATGTGGCGCAGCGGTCGGTGCCGCTTCGAATCAGCTGGCGGCGCCGGAGGTGCGCGACAGGCCGTCCTTGGCCGGTTGGTAGTTCGGATTGAGGTGGATCGCCTCGCGATACGACTTGGCGGCCCTTACCTTGTCGCCGCGGCGCTCGTAGATCAGCGCCTGGTTGGCCCAGGCCTCGGCATTCTTGCCGTCGAGCTTGATGGCCATGTTGAAGTCGGCGAAGGCGTTGTCCTCGTCGCCCGTCGCCAGATAGGAGAGGCCGCGGCCGTTGTAGGGCTCGGCGGCATCCGGCGCCAGCGAGATCGCGGTCGAGAAATCCTCGATGGCAAACTTGTGCTGGCCCTGGCTCTGATAGATCAGGCCGCGATTGTGGTAGGCGCGGGCGTCGGTCGTGTCGAGCTGGATCGCTTTCTGGAAGTCGTTGAAGGCATCCTGGGTGCGGCCCGCCTTTCGATAAAGATTGCCACGGCCGATATAGGCGGCGTCGTAGTTGGCATTGATCTGGATCGAGCGGTTGTAGTCGGCAAGCGCTGCTTCCTGGTTGCCGAGGAAGCGCTGGATGAGCGCCCGGTTCGAATAGGCCTGGTAGAAATTCGGATTGAGCTGGATGGCTTGGTTGAAGTCCTTGAGCGCAGCCTGGTATTGGCCGCCGCGGCCATAGGCCGAGCCGCGCACATTGTAGCCCTCGGGATCCTGCGGGTTGCGCTGGATCACGGCCGACAGCGAGGAGATGTTCTCGGTCGACCCTTGCGCCTTGTCGATGTTGTTGAACTCGCCCGTCGGCGTCGTCTGGCATGCTGCAAGCGTCAGGCCCGAAAGCAGGGCCGCCGTCAGGGCGAAGCCGCGAAAAGCGGTTCTGCGCTCCACGGAAATTGCGTTCATCTTTGTCCTCACTGCCGCAGCGCCGTCAGTCCGTTCCCTCTCCGAACCGGCTCGAATGCATAAATAAAAAGGTGGCGGCGATTCCGCATCGCGCCACCCTCGGTATCCTTCGAAAAGGACGAAAAATTGGCGTTATGAGCGCGGCGAGCGCGATGCGCCGGCAGCACCGGCCGGGGCCGGGCGCGGAGTCATCGGCAGCAGGCCTTCGCGCTGCGCGCGCTTGCGGGCCAGCTTGCGGGCGCGGCGCACGGCTTCAGCCTTCTCGCGGGCACGCTTCTCGGACGGCTTCTCGTAGTGACCGCGCATCTTCATTTCGCGGAAAATACCTTCGCGCTGCATCTTCTTCTTCAGCGCGCGAAGCGCCTGATCAACGTTGTTGTCGCGGACGAGTACCTGCACGTGCAATCCTGTCTTCGGGTTTGAAATCAACAGGCAAGCAGCCATAGCCACTATGCCTCCGCAGTGGGTTGCACCGCGAATTGTGGCGGCTGATAGCAGAATCAGGCCGCGCTGTCCACCGTTGATTGCAGGACCGCGATCAAAAGCCGGAGCGGCTGCGCCTTGCAGGCACAGTGCTCAGGCCATTGCCAGGTGAAGTCGGGCGAAATCCTCGAAGAACTCGCCATAATCGCAGGTGATTTCCTCGCCGACGGCGATGTCGCGGATGGCGGTGGCGCCGCCATATTGCGAGAAATCGGTGTTCGGCCGTTCGGCATGGTTCATGAAGCGGCCATTGTCGACCTCATAAACCATGAAACCCGGCTTGTCCGGGCTCGGATAGGCGTAGCGGTCGAGCAGTTCCTTGAGATGCGGCGGCGCCGCCTCGTATTTCTCCATTGGGATCAGCCGGTCGAAATCCGGGTCGAGCCGCCAGATCGAGGCGCCTTTCCTGATCGGCTCGGCGGCGAAAACACCGACGCCTTCGATGGCGCTCTGGGCGACATAGGTTCTGATCAGCAGCATCGATCCGGTCCGATTTTCGACGGGAAACCAAATCGTCAAATCAGACCGGAATGCAAGGCCGTGGTACCAGATTTCAGCGGATGAGCATGTTTGTTGTCTTGCCCAACCGATCACGTCCGGTTGATCGACACGCCGCCATCGGCAAACAGCGCGGTGCCGGTGGTGAAGCTCGAGGCGTCGGAGGCAAGATAGAGCGCCGAACGGGCGATCTCTTCCGGCTGGGCCACACGCTTCAAGGCATGCAGGTTTTCGACGAATGTCCGCGATTCCGGCGTCTTGAACGTCGCCGCGGGTGTATCGGTGCCGCCCGGCAGCAGCGCGTTGACGCGAATGGCTTTCGGGCCGTATTCGGCGGCAAGCACCTGCGTCAATCCGATCAGGCCAGCCTTGCTCGCTGCATAGCCGGTCATGCCGGGCATGCCGACGGTGTGGCCGACAAAGGTGGAGGTGAAGATCAGCGAACCGCCACCCCGTTCGATCATCGCCGGCACCTGGTATTTCGCGCCAAGAAACGCGCTGGTGAGATTGGTGTCGAGCGTCTCGCGCCATCCCTCCAGCGAAAGGTCGGAAATCGACCCCATCTGACCGACCGCTCCGACGTTGTTGAAGGCGATGTCGAGGCCGGCGGCGAGGCTGTTGGAAGCGGCCTGCGCGGTACGCACATTGGCGCGGACCGAGACATGCATGCCGATGAAGCCGGCAGTGCCCGACAGCACGGCGCCGATCAGGAAGCCGATCGCGGAAGTGATGGAGAGCAGCCACCAGGCGAGCAGAAGCACGACGATGCCGACGACGGCGATGGTCGTGTATTGGCGCGCCAGATATGCCTGGGCGCCTTCGCGAATGGCGGCGGAGATTTCCTGCATGCGCTGATTGCCCTGATCGGACGCAAGGACCGAACGTGTCGCCCAGATGGCGTACAGAACTGACAGCAAGCCGCAGGCGATGACGGCGGTAATGATGGTCATTGCCGGATTTTCCTCGATTGTTGGCCCAGAAGAACCCCTCCCTGGGCCGTTGAGACGGGAGACGCATTGCCGCCAAGCGGAATCCGCCACCTTCGCTGGCGTGTATGCGAAACAGGGTTTGGAACGTCAAGATATTGTTCGGTTTTTGCCCTGCTTTCACCCGAAAGACGAAGACGGCGACTCACCAGCGGGCGCCATCGTGGCTTTAGATCGATTGAAATGACGGCGCGTAGATCATCTGGTGGGCATCTGTTGACAATGGCGGAGATCGGCGAGGATCAAATCTGAAAATCGGCTACTCTGCTTCCCGCCCCATGCGACGCGCGGCGTAGCGCTCGATCGCCGACAGGCCGTCATAGATCAGCACCGCGAGCGCCGCGACGATCAGGCCGCCCTGCAGCACGAAGGCAAGGTTGTTCGAGATCAGGCCGGCGATGATCACCTCGCCCAGCGTCTTGGCCGCCACGGTCGAGCCGATGGTGGCAGTGGCGAGACTGATGACCACGGAAAGCCGGATGCCGCCGAGGATCACGGGGGCGCTCAGCGGCAATTCGACCTTCATCAGCCTTTGCCAGCCGGTCATGCCTGCGCCGCGCGCCGCTTCCATGACATTGACTGGCAGCGTGGTGAGCGCGGTCAGCGCGTTCTCGAAGATCGGCAGCAGCCCGTAGAGGAAGAGCGCGATCAGCGTCGGTTTCTCGCCAAATCCCACCGCCGGCACGGCCAGCGCCAGTACCGCGACCGGCGGAAAAGTCTGGCCGATATTGACCAGGCTGCGCGACAGCGGCAGGAACTCGGCGCCGGCCGGCCTGGTGACCAGAATGGCGAGCGCGACGGCGACGATCGTCGCGGCAACCGTGGCGACGAGTACCGTCCTCAGATGCAGCAATGTCAGCGTCAGCAGGCTGCCCTGGTTGTAGATCGCCGGCGCGCCGTTCTCGGTCAGGGGCTTCAGCAGCGGCTCGAACCAGACCGGGCTGGCGATGAAAGCCACCAGCAGCACCAGAAGCGCCAGCCTCAATAGCGCAGGCAGCCAAGCCTTCATGCCGGCCTCGCCCGCTTCACCAGCCCTTCCACGGTGATGCGGCCGATGAGCTTGCCGTTGCCATCCTTCACCGGCAGCGCCGGACGACCAGTCCATAGAAGCTCGGCCAATGCATCGCGCTGGCTGGCCTCACCGGGGATCGCCTCGCCTTCGGCACCGCCGGGCTCCACGGCATCGCGCGCGCGGCCGAGCGACAGGAGCCGGAACGGCCGCTCGCTGGAACCGACCAGGGTCTCGACGAAGCCATTTGCCGGCCTCGCCAGGATCTCCGCCGGCTTGGCGTATTGCAGCACCTTGCCGGCATCCATGACGGCGATCCTGTCGCCCATATGGATCGCCTCCTCCATGTCGTGGGTGACGAGGATGACGGTGGTGCCGAAGCGCTTCTGGATCGCCAGCAGATCCTCCTGCGCCTTGGTGCGGATGATCGGATCGAGCGCGCCGAAGGGCTCGTCCATCAGAAGCACATTGGGTTCCGCGGCGAGCGCGCGGGCGACGCCGACGCGCTGCTGCTGGCCCCCGGAGAGTTCATGGGGAT
>NZ_RZSL01000206.1:0-9588 GCF_003997355.1 Mesorhizobium sp. M1E.F.Ca.ET.041.01.1.1
TCGGTCATGAAGGAGAAGAACATCATGGCCGACCTGCCGCTGGCCGGGAAGGAATGGGCGTTCACGCTCGGCAACTACGCGACCTTCTTCTCGCAAAGCCTCTACTCGACACTGCTGTTCGCCTCCTTGCGGCTCGGGCTCGAGGTGACGCTGTGGTGCGTCGTCATCGGCTATCCGGCGGCCTATGTGCTGGCCAAGGTGCTGAAAGGGCGCAGCCGCGAGGCGATCTTCCTGCTCGTCATCCTGCCCTTCTGGTCGAACGGCCTGGTGCGCATTTTCTCCTGGGCGATGGTGCTGCGCGAGGGCGGCATCCTCGACACAGCGCTCAACGCCGTGCTGCCGTTCAAGATCAACATCGACCTGATGTATTCCTATCCAGCCGTCATCATCGGCCTGGTGCACTCCTATGTGCCCTATATGGTGCTGACCTGCTACCTGACGCTGCAGGCGATCGACGACTCGCTGATCGAGGCCGGGCGTTCGCTCGGCGCCTCGCGGCGGCAGGTGCTGTGGCGGGTGATCATCCCGCTGTCGATGCCTGGTTTGATCGCAGGCGCGGCGCTGATCTTCGTGCCGGTCGTCGGCTCCTTCATGGAGCCGCGCATCCTCGGCGGGCGCACCGGCACCTTCTACGGGACAATCATCGAGGACCAGTTCGTCGCCGTCTTCAACTGGCCGCTCGGCGCTGCGCTGTCCTTCATCCTGCTCGCGGTGGTGCTGATCATCCTGGCGCTGGCGGCGCCGATCTTGCGGAGAGCCGGCTGATGGCGACGACGCGCATGCTCGAATGGCTCGGGCGCTTCTACATCGTGCTGCTGCTCGCTTTCCTCTACCTGCCGATCATCATCATGGCGCTGATGTCATTCAACGCCTCGCCCTTCTACCAATTGCCCCTCGAATGGACGACGGACTGGTATGCCTCGCTCCAGCAGAACGACCAGCTGATCGCGGCGACCTGGAACAGCATCGAGATCGCGGTCATCACCACCATCATCTCGACGGTGCTGGGGTCGATGGCTTCGCTGGCGCTTTATCGCTACGAGTTCCGCGGCAAGAAATTCCTGCAGGCGCTGCTCTTTCCGCCGATCGCCATTCCCTGGCTGATCACCGGCACGGCGATGCTGATCTTCTTCTTCGGCATCGGCATCGGCCGCGGGCTCATCGCCATCCTACTCGGCCATGTCGCGCTGGCGCTGCCTTATGTGATCGTCGTCGTGTCGGCCCGGCTGCAGACCTTCGCGCCTGAGCTCGAGGAAGCGGCGCGCTCGCTCGGCGCCAACCAGTGGCAGGTGACGAACCGCGTCACGCTGCCCTGGATCATGCCCGGCGTCATCGCCGGCGGGCTGTTCGCTTTCGCCGTTTCGTTCGACCAGTTCGTGGTCTCGTATTTCCTGTCGACACCCGGCCAGACGACGCTGCCGGTCGAAATCTATGCCGCGATCCGCAAAGGCTTCACGCCCGAGATCAATGCGGTCTCGACGATCATCATTGTCGTGTCGATGGCGCTGATGCTGCTTACGGCGCGCTTCTTCAAGTTCGGCGGAGAGAAGTAATGGCAGGCGTCCAGGTCGCGAACGTCTCCCGCAGTTTTGGCGCGCACAAGGCGCTGGACAATGTCTCGATCGACTTTCCGGACGGCGGCTTCTATGCGTTGCTCGGGCCTTCAGGCAGCGGCAAGACCACGCTGCTGCGCCAGATCGCCGGCTTCGACTTTCCGGATGCCGGGCGCATTGCCATCGGCGGCGAAAGCGTCGAGCGCGTGCCGGTCGAGAAGCGGCGCATCGGCATGGTGTTCCAGAACTACGCGCTGTTTCCCAACATGAGCGTCGCCGACAATGTCGCCTTCGGCCTGTCGGTGCGCGGTGAGCCCAAGGCGACGATCGCCACTGAGGTGCAGCGCGCGCTCGACCTCGTCAAGCTCGGCAAGCTCGGCGGCCGCCGTCCGCACCAGCTTTCCGGCGGCCAGCGCCAGCGCGTGGCGTTGGCGCGGGCCATCGTCACCAAGCCGCGCGTGCTGTTGCTGGACGAGCCGCTCGGCGCGCTCGACAAGGCGCTGCGCGTCGACATGCAGATCGAGTTGAAGCGCATCCAGCGCGAGATCGGCATCACCACCATCTTCGTCACCCACGACCAGGAGGAGGCGCTGACGATGAGCGACCGCATCGGCATCCTGCGCGACGGCAGGCTGGTGCAGGAGGGGCCGCCGGAGGAGATCTACGACAGGCCGCAAAGCGAGTTCGCCGCGACCTTCCTCGGCGATGCCAACATCTTTCGCGGCGCCGCGACCCGCACCGGGATCCGGCTGCCGGACGGCACAGCTATCGCTGCTGCCTCGGGTCCTTCGCTGGCGGCCGGAGCCAAGGCAAGTTGTGCCGTGCGGCCGGAGCGCATCCAGATTTCGACTGGCGCAGCGAGGCTCGATATTGGCAATGCCAACACGCTCAAGGGGCGGGTTTCCAAACGTATCTTCGCCGGCAACAACAGCACCTATTTCGTCGACCGCGATGGCCAGACGCTCAAGGTGATCGTTCAGAACACCGGAGCCGAGCGCCTCGCCGAAGGCGAGCCCGTGATGCTCAGCTGGTCGCCGGAAAGCACCGTGCTGATCGCAGCGAGCTGACGAGTGGTGCTGATGGGAAATGATGGCGCCGGCCTTGGCTGACCACCAGACCATGGCGTTATATCCAGTTCTCGACGGAGGAATGGATGGCGAGCATGGGTTTCGAGCCGGACGTGAAGGTCCGAGTCAAGGACTACCGGATCGGCTGCGTCGGCGCCGGCATGATCATGGCCGAATGCCATCTCGCCGCCTACGCGCAAGCCGGCTTCCCGGTGGTGGCGATCGCCTCGCGCACAAAGGCGAATGCCGAGAAGGTCGCCGCCCGCTGGGGAATTTCGACCGTCCACGACACGCCGGAGCAATTGATCGGGGACAGCCGTGTCGAGATCGTCGACCTTGCCTTCCCGCCCGATCAGCAGCCAGCGCTGATCCGTCGCGCGTTGAAGCAGCCGCACGTCAAGGCGATCCTGGCGCAAAAACCGCTGGCGCTCTCGGTCGCGGAAGCGGTGAAGCTGCGCGACGAAGCGGCGGCCGCCGGCAAGATCCTCTCGGTCAACCAGAACATGCGCTACGACCAGTCGATGCGTGTGCTGAAGCAGATCATCGACAGCGGCGCGCTGGGCGAGATCGTCTTCGCTGAGATCGACATGCATGCGATCCCGCACTGGCAGACGTTCCTGGCCGGCTATGACCGGCTGACGCTCGCCAATATGAGCGTGCACCACCTCGACGTGCTGCGCTTCCTGTTCGGCGATCCGGATGAGATCACCACGCTGACGCGCAAGGACCCACGCACCAAGTTCCAGCATTCCGACGGCATCACGGTGTCGACGCTCCGCTTTCCCTCCGGCGTATTTGCCGTCTCGCTGGAGGATGTCTGGTCCGGCCCGCGCCAGGAAGGCTACCAGGACGATCAGCACATCGCCTGGCGCGTCGACGGCACCAAGGGCGTCGCCAAGGGCACGATCGGCTGGCCGAAGGGCGTCGCCTCGACACTAACCTATGCCTCGACCGAGACGACAGGCGGGGTATGGGTCACGCCAAGCTGGGACACGATGTGGTTCCCGCATGCCTTCATCGGCGTGATGGAACAGCTCCAATACGCGCTGAAGGCCGGCACGCCGCCGGCGCTGTCTGTCGCCGACAACGTCAAGACGATGGCCTTGGTCGAGGCCGGCTACAGGTCGATAGCCGAGGGTCGCACCGTCAAGCTGTCCGAAATCCGCATCGACTGAGGCAGCCGAAAGACACGACGACAGAATCGCTTACCGGGAGGACTTCACCTCATGATGCAGGCAGGTATCTTCACAGGCTATTTCCCCTATGAGCTTGAGGAGGTCGCGAAGCGCATCCGCGCGCTGGGTTTCAACACGGTGCAGCTCGACTTGCATTTCAAGGATATCGACCTCGCGGCCGGGCAGATCACCAGGGACAAGGCAAGGAAGGTGCGCGACACGTTCCGCGACCACAATCTGCCGGTCTGCTGCGTGTCCGGCTACACCAACATCATCCATCCGGACAAAGCCGAGCGCGAAAGACGGCTCGCCTATCTGAAGGAGATCATCCGCAACGCGCGTGAATTCGGCAGCGCTTACGTGATCTCGGAGACCGGCACCTACAACACCGAGTCCGACTGGGTGCATGATCCGAGGAACAAGACCGAGGAAGGGTTCGAGGAGTGCCGCAAGGTGATCTCCGATCTTGCCCAGACAGCCTATGACCATGGCGCGGTGTTTTTGCTCGAAACCTATGTCAACAATGTCGTCGGTTCGGTCGAGGAGACGGTCAGAATGTTCGCGCAGGTCGACCATCCCGGCCTCGGGCTATTGATGGACCCGACCAACTATTTCGAGGCGCACAATATCGACCGCATGGACCAGGTGCTGAACCAGGTGTTCGACACGCTGACCGACAAGATCAAAATCGCGCATGCCAAGGATGTGAAGCGCTCAGGGACCGACAAGACCGAGAAGCATGCCGACATCGGTGACGCGGACGCGCATGAGGGGCTGACGTTCCGGGGCGTCGGCGAGATCGAATTGCCGGCGCCGGGCCTCGGTGCCCTCAACTATGATCTCTATCTCAAGCGGCTCAGCGAAAAGCACCCGAACATCCCGGTCATCATCGAGCATCTCTCAGAGGACGACGTGCCGCGCGCCAAAAAATTCCTCGACGGGAAATTCCGCGCCAACGGACTTTGACGCCCGGGGAGGTGATGATGACCAGGACCGCCAGCGCGAAGCGCGACTACAGCCTTGTCGGCGAAAGCACTCGGCACGCGATCGAGACCGGACTCGCCTCGGCTGAGTGGTACCACACGGACGTGCCGCGCAAGGTGATGAAGGAGTTGATGCAGCGCTCCGACGGGCCGGCGATCCGCGACACCATCATCTGGATTGCCGCGATCCTGGGTTCGGCTGGCGGCATCGTCTGGTTCTGGGGCACGTGGTGGGTCGTGCCGTTCCTGTTCGTCTATGGCGTGCTCTACGGCTCGTCGAGCGACTCGCGCTGGCACGAATGCGGCCACGGCACCGCTTTCCGCACGCGCTGGATGAACGACGTCGTCTACCACATCGCCTCGTTCATGCTGATGCGCAATCCGGTGCAGTGGCGCTGGAGCCATGCCCGCCACCACACCGACACCATCATCGTCGGCCGCGACGCCGAGATCGCCGTGATGCGCCCGCCGGACCTCATCAAGGCGGCGCTGGCCTTCACCGGCATCCTCGACTTCCGCTATTCGCTGCCGACGCTCGTGCGCCAGGCCTTCGGCAAATTGTCGGATGACGAGAAGAGCTACATCCCGGAGATGGAGCAGCATAAGGCGGTGGTAGCGGCGCGCTGGCATATGGTCGTGTATGCCGCGACGATCGCTGCCGCGATCGCGCTTAAATCATGGATACCGCTGGTGCTGATCGGCCTGCCACGGCTCTACGGCACCTGGCACATGGTGATGACCGGGCTTTTGCAGCATATCGGGCTGGCCGACAACGTCGTCGACCACCGGCTCAACTCGCGCACCGTCCACATGAACCCGGTCAGCCGGTTCATCTACTGGAACATGAACTACCATGTCGAGCACCACATGTTCCCGATGGTGCCCTATCACGCGCTGCCGAAGCTCCACGAACTGATCAAGCACGACCTGCCGAAACCGAACCCGTCGATGTGGCACGCCTATCGCGAGGTCTGGCCGGTGCTGCTCAGGCAGCTCAAATATGAGGATTACTACCTCAAGCGCGAATTGCCGCCTACGGCCAGGCCCTATCGCGGCGAGTTCCACGAGGTCGATATGGCGACGGCCGCCGCCAAATAGGTGGCGCGTTGCAGCTCGGAGAAAGACGATGGCGGTGTGGGTTGAAGCATGCGCGGTGGACGACGTGGATGAGGAGGACGTGATCCGCTTCGACCATGGCGGCCGCACCTTCGCGATCTACCGCTCGCCTGACGACGAGTTCTTCGCCACCGACGGCTTCTGCACGCATGAAAAGGCGCATCTGGCCGACGGGCTGGTGATGGACGACATTATCGAGTGCCCCAAGCACAATGGCCGCTTCAACTACAAGACCGGCCAGGCCAAGGGCGCGCCGGTCTGCGTCAACCTCAGGACCTATCCGGTGAAGATCGAGGCCGACAAGGTGATGATCAATATCGATTGAAAGCCGCCAGACAGAAAAGACAGGATATACCGATGAGCCGAAAGAGACCGACCGTCGCCGACCTGCGCGCCATGAAGGGCAAGCGGCAATTGACCATGCTGCGCGTGCTGACGCTCGACGAGGCCGAAGCCGCCGAGCGCGCCGGCATCGACATCGTCTCGGTGCCGCCCGAACTGGTGCTCAATCCACAGTACCGCGACGCCGCCCCCAGCCTCTTCACGATGCCGGGCGACAATTTCTACGAGATCGGCACGGCGGACGATTTCCTGCGCTGGGCCTTCCGCCTCTACAAGGCAGGCGCCGACGCGGTCTATTGCAGCGCCGGCTACGCCACGATCAAGCGCATGGCCGACGACGCAATCCCCGTCATCGGACATGTCGGCCTCATTCCTTCCCGCGCAACCTGGACCGGCGGCTTCAGGGCCGTCGGCAAGACCGCCGATACCGCCATGCAGGTGTTCGATGCGGTGAAGCAACTCGAGGCCGCCGGCGCGATCGGCGCCGAGATCGAAGTCGTGCCGGTCGAGGTGGCGAAGACGATCTCCGAGCGCACCTCGCTGATCATGCTGTCGATGGGCGCCGGTACTGGCTGTGACGCGCAGTACCTGTTTGCAGAAGACATTCTCGGCACCAATCGCGGTCACATGCCTCGCCACTCGAAGGTCTACCGCAACTTCGCCGCCGAATACGATCGGCTGCAGCAGGAACGCATCGCGGCGTTTTCCGAATATGTAGCCGACGTCAACAGCGGCGCCTATCCGGAAGACAGGCATATCGTGCATATGGATCCCGGCGAGCTCACCCTTTTCATGAAGAAGATGGACGGAAAGGCTTGAGCGGGCGGCGTTTGGCCTGCTGTCGCTAGGCTTGCCAACTCCCATCGGCGAGCGCGGCATGGAGCGCGTCGGCGTTAGGTCCGAGCGGCCGGTCTTCCTTGAGCGTCGGCACATGCGCGCGCACAGCCGCGTGGATCACGCCGGTGGCCGGCGCCAGTGTCAGCCCTTCGCGCAGGTCGACCGCCTGCGCCGCCGCCATCAGTTCGAGGGCGATCAGGCGCCGCCACAGCGCGATCATCTCGGCGCATTTGGCGACGGCAAGCGGCGTTTGGGTGGTGTGGTCCTCCACGCCCTCGGATACGGGCAGGAAGTCGAGCATCACAGGATTGGCCTTGTGGCGGATGCCGGCCAGGATCGCCGTCACCGTCTTCTGCAGCGGCACGAAGCCGGCGGAGGCGCCGCCGACCGGCGACAGATATTTCGGCAGGCCGTGGCGGGTCGAGCCGGGGAGCTGGATAAAGCGGGCAGCGGATGCCGCCGCGCATTGGGCGATCGCGAGGCCGAGCGTCTCGAATGCCAGCGCCAGCGATGCGGTGTGGAAATTGCCGGTCGACAAAACCTGAGCGTCATCAACGAGCACCAGCGGGTTGTCGGCGGCGGCATTGAGCTCGATCTCGACGGCGAGCCGCGCATGGTCGATCGCCTGGATCAGCGCGCCATGGATCGAGGGCATGCAGCGGATCGACAGCGGATCCTGAATGGTGGTCGGCACGGGTGCGTCCTCGCGGGCGAGCAGCTCGCGCAGCGCCTTTGCCGCGACCTGCTGGCAGGCGCCCGGCCGTGCCTGGTGCAGACGAGGATCGAGGATGGTGCGGTTGGCGCCCAACGCCTCCATAGTCAGCGCGCCGGCCTGCTGCTGCTGTTCGAGCGCCGACAAAGCGTCGACGAGAGCCAGAGCGCCGACGCCGGTGGAGACCGCGGAAGCGTTGATCAGCGAGAGGCCGTCCTTCGGCGCCAGGCTGACCGGGACAAGGCGCGCCATCATCAATGCCTTGGCTGACGGCATGCGCCGGCTTTGGTAGTCGGCATCGCCTTCTCCGATCAGCGTATGGGCAATCGCCGTCATCAGCACCAGGTCGCCGGCGCCGATCGAGCCGAGCGAGGGCATCACCGGATGGACGCCTGCGTTGAGCAGGTCGACAAGCGCGGTGAAGACAGGCGGCGACAGGCCGGAGCCGCCGGCCGATAGCATGGCGACGCGGGCGAACATTGCCGCGCGCACCAGTTGGGCCGGCAATGCGGTCCCCACCGCTGCGGCGCGGCCGTCGAGAAGCTGGCGCTGGAACGCGCCGGCATCACCTTCGACTGTCGCGCCGAGATTGGCCCCCAAGCCGGTGTTCAGCCCGTAGATCTGCTGGCCGCCGGCGGCGGCCTCATCGAGCACCTTGCGCGCCTTGCCCAGTCTTTCGATGACCGCAGGCGTGACCTCGACCTTTCCTGTATTGCGCGCAACGGCGGCCACATCCTCGATGCTGACGCCGGCGCCGGTGAGAACGAGCGGGGTCATGCGAAGCGCAGCCTCTGGCCGATGCCTTGTTCCGCGGCCTTGGACAGCATCGCCTTGCCGAGCGCGATATCGGAAAGCGAGAGGCCGCGATGCCAGAACAGGATCGTCTCGCCGTCGCTTTGGCGTCCGGCTTTCAGGCCGGCGGCGATCTGGCCGAGCTCGGCATGCAGCGTCGCCTCGCTCAGCCGCCCCGTCTCGACATGAGCGCGCAGCGAGCCGAACTTACCACCTTTGCACTGACCCCAGTCGTCGACGACGATCTTTTGCATGATCTCGGTGAGCGACAGCTCCACGGCACTCATAGTGCCGTAGGGCACGACCAGCGCGCCGCGCTTGATCCATTCGGTCTTGAGCAATGGTTGCGGTTCCGGCAGCCGCGAGGCCTCGACGACGATGTCCGCGCCTTCGACGCAGCTCTTCCAGTCGGCCACGGCCATGACCGGCTTGCCGAGGTCGGCGGCCAGTTTCGCGGCGAAAGCGTCTCGGCTTTCCGGCCGGCGCGAATGGACGCGGATCTCGTCGAAGTCGAAGAGGTGGTCGAGCAGGCGCACGTTCCAGTAGGCGGTGCCGCGCGCGCCGATATGGCCGAGCACCTTTGATGACTTCTTCGCCAGGTGCCTGGCGCCGATGGCGGTGACGGCGCCGGTGCGCATGTCGGTGATGACGGTGGCGTCGAGGATGGCGCGCGGCGTGCCGGTGCGCGGATCGAAGAGGTTGAGGATGCCGAATTCGGACGGCAGGCCGTGCAGATAGTTGTCGACATAGTCACCGACGATCTTCACGCCGGCCGCGTCGAGCGGTGCCACATAGCCGCGAAGCACGTTGAAGTGGCCGTGGAAGGACGGATCCGGCTCGAGATGGACGCGCGGCTCGATCACCGTCTGGCCGTTGCCCTGGGCGACGAGCCCGGCTTCGACGGCGCCGATGATCTCGGCATCGCTCATGGCAAGAGCTTCGATGTCGAGAGCGTTGAGATAGTCGATATAGATGGGCTTCATGCATTTCCCTCGGCCGGCCCGCGCTCAT
>NZ_RZSL01000207.1:0-9576 GCF_003997355.1 Mesorhizobium sp. M1E.F.Ca.ET.041.01.1.1
TTCAGATAGTTGGCTATGGCCGCCAGCGGCTGGTTGAGCTCATGAGCGATCGCCGATGCCATCCCGCCCATCTCAGTTAGGCGCGACACGTGGGCGAGTTCGGATTGCAGCTCCTGAAACCTCGCTTCGGTTTCCTGCCGCTCCGTCAGGTCACGGATGAACCCCGTGAAGAACCGCTGGCTCGCTGACCATATCTCTCCGACGGCCAGTTCCATTGGAAACGTCGAGCCGTCTTTGCGTTGCGCTGCAACCACACGGCCAGTTCCAATAACGTGCGGCTCCCCGGTGTCGTGGTAGCGCTTGATGTAGCCATCATGTTCCTCGCGATAGGGTGAGGGCATCAGCAGCGTTACATTGTTCCCGATTGCCTCAGCCGCGGTGTAGCCGAACATCCGCTCGGCGGTCGCGCTAAATGACTGGATGATGCCGCGCCCGTCGATCACGATCGTGGCTTCGGGAACTATGTCAATGATCGATTGGAGATGAGCCTCGCGCGTCAAGGCAAGAATGCGCGCCTTTCGCAGGCGTTCCCCGATCCAGGCAATCCCTACCCCGATCAGTACGAAAACGGCGCCATTGGCGATCTCCGTCCAACCGACTGCCCCGTAATTGGCGATGAAGAAGAAGACGAGGGGAACGCTCAAGCCGGTGGCCAGAATGCCCGGACCGAAGCCGCCGACACCCGCCGCGAGCAGCGCGGCGGGCAGGAAGAAGAGGTAAGGAGCTTGATCTTTGAGAATCGATGCCAGGACGAACCTTGCGATGAACGCGACCGCGACCGCCGCCACGGCAATGGCGTAGCGCAAGGCTGCTTCCCGTCCTGAGTGCGCCGTCTCCACTGACCGATCCCGAACCGGCACGTCATTCGATCCCATGGATAAGTTGACCAGAAAGCCTTCTTACCCATGCAGTCGGGACCGATTGTTGATCTGAAGCAAACTTCTCACGAGAAGCCGACTGGTACGACAATCCGCCAGCCCGTCGTTCTTCGTCGAAGGAGACGCGAAAATCGGCTACGCGCAAGACTGACAACAGAGCGTGCGCACCAAGCTAGGGCTGCCGCAGGCAAACGCCTACGTGACCCCGCGAACGCGGACGATCTTGTGTCGCCGAGCCGAGATCGGCCCGGCGATCCGAATTCGCCGTCGTCAACGTTGGCGCTAGGCCCGGTTTTCCGCCACGACGAAGCGCGGGAAAAGGACATTGTTCTCCAAGTGGATGTGCTCGATCAGATCCTCAGCGAGCTGGGAAACCCCCACGTAGAGCGCTTGCCATGAGCGGCAAGCCCCTTCGGGCGTGGTGAAGTTTTCCGTGAGGCTTTCAAGCAGCCGAAGCGAAATGCCCTGGTCGTCGTGCTCGTGTCGCAGTTCCGAAATAGGCATGTCGTACTTGCCCTCGGTCCACTGCAGCATTGCCGGAAACAGGATGGCCTCTTCCTTGGCCATGTGCGGCTCCAGCTCGCGTTGTATTTGCCACAACGCCTCGGAGAGCCCGGCCGGAACCTTCGGATGCTCGCGATGCACGGCCTCAACCTTTCGCGACAGCACTATAAGCTCCGGCAAGGTACGTCGGTGAGCCTCGTGGTAGCAGGCCTGAATATGGTCGATGAGAACCTCGTTGCTCATTGCGGTGGGTGCCGTGCCAGCGCCATCGGCGGTGCGCAGCGCCGCCAGCGCCTGCTCAAGCTCCTTGGGCTCGACCCCTCGCCGTTGGGCGGCGCTGTCGAGGGTGAGATCGCCGCCGCAGCAGAAATCGATCTTGAACTTCCGGAAAACTCCCGTTGCGCCCGGCAGCGTGGCAGCTATGTCGCCGACGGTGCGCTCCCAAAGTTCTGGACCTGGGAATTGAGTGTTCATGAGGATGCTCCTTACATAGTCGGCGTAGGGCCGAGAAACTCAGGTGGGTTAAAGTGCGGCCGCGCAGGCTGGGCCCATCGTTGTAGGCCGCTGGGTCACGGATCGCCGATATTCAAGTCTGGGTCTTTGCGCTGGAGCAATAAGATCCGGCCGCAGCCGAGCGTGAGGGGCGACTGGTTTGCGCGGGAGATGGACTCCGACCGAAATTTTCATTCGAATCGGAGCCTGAGGTCGGTCTATAGGGTTGGGTTCTCGGAAATCTCGGTGTGACGCACGTCGGGGCCGAGACAGGGTCATTGGCATCGGCAGTCTTGCCTGGATCGAAATTCCAGACATCTTGAGAGCCAGGGCGAATGCGAGAAAAGTTGTCGGTGGCCCCCCTTGTTTCCGCAATGCAACCCATGCACGCGATGCTTGATCCGCATCAACGCCAACGCGTTTTTGCTCTCAGTGGCAAAGATCATGCGAGAGTTTTGACGCGGCGTTTGCGCCCGGACAAAGACAACTCATCGGGGAGCAGGCAGGATTCCGCCAGAGAGAGAACTGGCACAGTCTCGATGCGCGAAGGCGGAGGTACGAGGATGGAGAAGCATGGGCTGCACGAAGACGCTCTTGCTCTGGTTCTCGGCAGCCTCATGGTGGCGCTGGGCACGACCATCTATGCCAACGCAGTGCTGGCGGTCGGCGGTATGGCCGGAATGGCGCTCTTGCTCCAGTACACGACCGGCATCCAATTCTGGCTAGGATTCTCACTGATCAATCTGCCCTTTTATCTGCTCGGCTGGAAACGGTTGGGAGGCGCGTTCGTCTTGCGGACGTTCGTCGCGGTCAGCCTCGTTTCGCTTTTTTCACGTTTTACGGCCGAATGGGTGGCATTTGCCCAGTTGAACGCGACCTATGCTGCAATCATGGCGGGAACGTTGTGTGGCACCGGCATGCTAATGCTGTTTCGTCACCGAACTGGCCTGGGCGGCATCAACATTCTCGCCATCTTCCTTCAGGAGAATTTTGGGCTGCGCGCCGGCTATTTTCAACTCGGCGTCGATCTCGCAATCCTGTCCGTCGCATTCCTGGTCCTTGCGCCCGACCGGCTAGTACTGTCGGTTCTCAGTGCGACTGTCCTCAATCTCATTCTGGCCATCAACCATCGGCCCGGCCGCTATCTTGGCGTGACTTGATCATGTAGATGCGGCACATGCCGCGTCGCAGAGGAACATAGTTGGGTATCCCGCTGACGGTTATGTGTGAAGGCAGCTTGTTGCGATCCACTCCAATCAGTTGCTGATCACCCCCGGCACCGAAGCTCTTGGGTTCGCCGAACACGGCGTATCCGCGGCAGGTTTGCGGCGTAAACGGCACAGTGGAAATGGGTGTCGAGTTGTTGCCCATAGCCCGAAGAACTTCGAACCGAAGATCAGGCGCTCCGTTCGATGACGCGCCCGTCAGGAAGCACGAAATAAGCCCGCGTCGCTCCGGCGTCGGCGAGAGCCGAAAAAGCGCGGTCCATGGGCATGACGGAAAAGGCGGTCGAAAGCGCGTCGGCGCAGGTCGCGGTCGGCGCAACGACCGAGACGCTGAGATAGCGGCCCGCGCACAACCCCGTCGTCGGATCGAAGATGTGATTGAATCTTCCCGCCGGATCAAGTTCGGTGCCGTAGCCGCCTGACGTTGAGACGGCTTGGTTGTCGAGCGCCAGCGTCGCAAGCAAGCGATCGTCGTCGCGCGGATCTTTTATCCCGACCGACCAGGGCCGGCCCGCCGGATGGGCGTCGAGCGCGCGCGTCTCTCCCATATCGACCAAGGTGTGCGTGACGCCGCGGGCGCGCAGGAGTTCGGCGACGCAGTCGGTGATATAGCCTTGCGCGATGCCGTTCAGGGTCAGGGCCATACCGGATTGCGCGAACGCGACCTTCCCGGTGTCGACGAGTATGCGCTGGTAGCCACATTTGGCCACGGCGCCCCCGATGTCGGCCGCTGACGGACCACTCGGATCGGCGCCGGCCGTGCTGAAGTGCTTGGCGTAGAGCGTCCAGAGCGGCTGCACCGTCGGATCGAAGGCGCCGCTGGTTGCACGGGCATAGCGCGCGCTCATCGCCAGAAGCTCGACGAGTTCCTGCGGCGGATCGGTCAGTTCGCCGTCCCGGTTCAACCGGGAAAGCGCGGAGCTGTCATCATAGAGGCTGAACACGCGCTCCAGCCGGCGTACCTCGGCGAGCGCATCCGCGATCAGGCGTTCGGCCCCGGCGGCGTCGGGATGGTATATCCGCAACGAGGCATCGGCGCCGAGCGCGACGCCATGCCATTCGTGGAACAGCGGCGACGCCCGGCCCGGCCACGCAGAACCTGCCCCAAGCGCAGCAAGGCTCACGCCTGCCACGGTGCCGCTGATGCGGATGAAGCGGCGTCGGGTTAGCCGGCCTGCCGACACGCCGTCCGGGTTGATTCCATCGCTAAGGATCGTCATTGGATCACCGCGGTCTTGGGCTGCATCGAGTAGGCGACCGAGAAATCGGCGACGTGGTCGCCCAAATCGCTTTCCAGGACGTAGTTCTCAGGGATGTCGTTGAAGCGCACGACCGTTCCGCCATGCGTCGCCGTGAACGATTGGGCGGCCTTTTCGTCGGAGAAGGGCACGACTTCCTTGCCGCCCATGCCGGCGTTGTAGTCGCTCCCAATTGCATACCAGGCGTCGTGCGCCTCAACCCAGGCTCCTGCCTCGGGGCGATCCCAGTTCCTGACCTTCGCCATGTCGTTGACATAGATGGCAACGATGTCCTTAGGCTCCCCGGGTAGCATCGAAAAGGCGACCGCGTCGCGAACCGACGAGAACCAAATCGGCTCGGATTTGCCGGCGCGGAAGGCCTGCGCTTTCGGACCACCATGTTCGAGCAGCCCCATCGAACAGAAATAGGCGACCGACGTGGCCGTCGGCTCCTGCGGCGGCGGCTTGGGCAGGCCGGCCAGGTCCTGATTGCAGCCGGCGAGCAGGAGGACAGCGGCGACCAGCGCGCCGAAAACCTTTATGCGCATCATGGCTCTTTCCTTGAGAAGACGAAGGCGGCCAGCGCCAGGGGAACCGCCACCCAGGCCGCCAGCGCCGTGACCAGCGCGGCGCGACCGAACTGCATCTGCTCGGCAAGGCCGGCCATGCCGGCGAACAGGCTGGTCTTCGACAGCCCGGCAAGGTTGAGGAGCCGGAAGATATCGGCGGGATCGAGGAGCAGCAGCCAGTTGAAGGCGGCGGCGCTGATCGTCCTGCCCTGATCCGCAACCAGCAGGCCGAGCAGCGCCATGTCGTAGAGAAGGACCAGAACCAGCCAGATGCCGATGGCAAGGCCTGCCGCGGTCGCGCGCTCGCGCACGGTCGCGCTGATCAAATATCCGAGCGCGACGAAGACCGCGCCGAGCAGAATGGACGAGCCGACCATCCGCGCGAAGCTGCCGAGGCTGTCGGCATCGAACTCGCCGGCCGCAAGGGCCAGAGCCGCTCCGGCAGCACCGTAGCCGAGCACGGTCGCCACCGTCAGGATCAAGAGGTGCCCGAGGAACTTGCCGAACAGGATCTGCCAGCGCGAGAGCGGATAGGAAAGAAGAAGAAGCAGCGTGCCGCGATCCCGTTCCCCGACGATTGCGTCGTGTGACAGGAGGAGCGCGATCAGCGGGACCAGGAAAATCGTCAGGCTCGACAGGCTGACGACCGTGACCTCGAGCGGACTTGCGCCGACCACGCCGGTGGGAGCGCTGCCGAGAAACGCAAGCGTCAGCGCCAGGCCGGCCATCAGCAGGACGGCGCCAAGGGCCCAGCGGTTGCGCAGGCCGTCGCGTATCTCGCGGCCGGCAATCGTTGCTATGGCATTCATTCCGCGGCCTCCCGTGTCAGCTCGTCGCAAAGATCGACCAAGGTCGGCGGCATCACTTCGATGTCGCGGACACCTTGCAGCAGCGAGACGCTGCGGATCGCTTCGACCTTGCCGTCGTCGGCGCAGGTGAGCTCGAAGCGCAGCTCGTCGAGCCACTGCACGCCGCGCCGGGCGGTGAATTCCCGCGCCGCATTCCCATCGACGACGTGCACCCTTATGCGAAGCGGCAGGTCGGCCAGGCGGCGGAGTTCCGGAAGCGCGCCGCATGCGACCATGCGGCCGGCCTTCATGATGGCGATGCGGTCGGCCTGCTCGATGTCGCTGAGCGCGTGCGAGGAAAGCAGCAGCGTAGCGCCGGCCTCGCGCAACTCGGCCATGACGCCGTAGAACATCTGGCGCGACTCGATGTCGAGGCCGGTCGTCGGCTCGTCGAGGAAGAGGACGCGCGGCTCGCCGAGCAGCGCCTGCGCCAATCCGAGGCGCTGGCGCATGCCCTTCGAATAGGTGCCGACGCGGCGGCGCGCGGCGGCGGCGAGCCCGACGCGTTCCAGGAGTTGGTCGGTGACGCCGAGCGGCACCTGCTTGAGACGCGCGTAGAAACGCAGCACCTCGCGGCCGGTCATGGCCGCGGAGAAGGCGACGTTCTCGGGCAGGAAGCCGATCCTGCGCCGGAACGCCATGGCCTGGCGCCCCGCCGGGTTCTCGCCGAGCAGCGCGATGCGCCCGGCGGTCGGCGTGATGAGGCCGAGCGCCATCTTCACCAGCGTGCTCTTGCCGGCTCCGTTGTGTCCGACAATGGCAACGCATTCGCCGGGCGCGACCGAGAGGCCCACGTCGCGCACGACATAGGCATCCCCGTATCGCTTCGACACGCCTTCCATGAATATCGTCGGCGAAATGGTCATGGCTTCACCTCCAGCGCGGGCGGGATGGGCGCCATCAGCGGCGCGCTGTCGATGACGCCGCCCGGATGGAGCGCGGGGAATTCCGCTTGAGCCCAGCGGATGACCTGCACGGCCGGGCTGTTGATGAGGAGCTTGGCCGTCGGATAAGTCCACACGACCTTGTCGAAGATGTCGTTCGGGCGGTAGGCGGTATCGGCGATGCCGTCGCCGTTCAGGTCGAACGCCGGATTGTCGCTCCAGTAATTGCCGCGCCCGTCCGCCGACCAGTCGAGCGACCGGGTGCCCACATAGACGACCTGCGAGCGGTTATGGACGAAGGCGTTGCCGGTCATCCGGTTGCGCTCGGAACCCGCGGTGAAATGGATGCCGACGGCGCAATCCTCGAACCGGTTGTCGGCGAAAAGGTTCTTGTTGGCGTTGTAGATGAAGACGCACTGGTCGCTCCGCCGCACCACATTGTCTTCGATGTCCGCATCGTTGGCATAGTTGAGCAGAAGGCCGTGATCGCCATCGTCTTCCGACAGGTTGCGGCGGATCGCCAGGCGGCTCGAATACATGATGACGTAGCCGTTGTGGTTGCCGCGCGAGACGTTGTCGCTGACCTCGCTGTCGTTGGTGTACATGTAGTGGATGGCGAAGCGGACGTTCTCGATACGGTTGCCGCGGAAGACGTTGTTGCGGCTGGCATTGGTGAAGATGCCGTCGCGCCCGCCGGTGATGTGGTTGCCGATCACCTGCGCCCCCGGCGCGTTCCAGACATAGACGCCGTTGCCGCGTTCGTTGGTCCTGAGGTCGGTCCGCCCGACGATGCGGTTGTTCCGCACGATCGCGTTGGCGGCACCGTGAACATAGACGCCGACGAGGCTGCGCTCGATCTGGCTGTCCTCAACGATTGCGCCCGCGGCGCTGTTTTCGAGGAAGACTGCCGCGTCCATGGGATCGTCGATGCCCGAATTGCGTATCGTGAGGCCGCGCATGACGACGTTCGGGGCAACCACCTCGATGGTGCGGCCCTGGCCCTGCCCGTCCAGCACGGCGCCGGGCTCGGCCTCGATGGTGAGTGCGTGGTCGATCCGGATCGGGCCCTGATGCATTCCGGCGGCGAGCTTCAGCGTATCGCCGGAATGCGACGCGGCGATCGCCTGCCGAAGGCCGTCACCCCCCGCAGGGACGGCGAGGGTTTCTGTCCGCCCCGCGCCTGGGAGAAGGAAGGCGCAGGCGGCGACGAGGGCCGCCGCAACTGCGCTCCTGCTATGCCGTTTCCGGATCATGCCGGCTGCGGCTCCACGATCATGCGCCCGGCCATTTCCATGTGCAGGGCATGGCAGAACCACTGGCAATAGTACCAGTGGACACCGGGGCGGTCCGCGACGAAGGTCACGGACGCGGTCGCCTGCGGCCCGATCTCCATCACCACGCCGTGGCGCACCATAGTGAAGCCATGGGTCAGGTCCTCGACGTCATCCATGTTGGTCACGGTGACGGTAACCTCGTCACCCTGCTTCACCGTGAACTTTTCGAGGCTGAAGGCCGGCGCGACCGAGTGCATGTAGACGCGCACCTTGTTGCCGTCGCGGATGACGTTGGCGGCTTCCTCGAGCTTGACGCCGTCCTTCGCCGCCTGCTGCCGCGCTTCTTCCCACATCGGGTCGTCGCGCTTCCACACGATCGCCGGCCTGACCTTCGAGCGATGGACAAGGCAGATGTCGTGCGGCTCCGCGAAGCTCGGCCCGTCATGGACCAGGCGCATTTCGTCGCCCGAGATATCGATCAGCTGGTCGTTCTCCGGATGCAGCGGCCCCACCGGCAGGAAGCGGTCCTTGGAGAACTTGTTGAGCGACATCAGCCACTTGCCGTCCGCCTCCTTGGTCTCGCCCATCGACGTGTGGTTGTGGCCCGGCTGATAGTGAACATCGAGCTTCTGGATGATCGGGTCGACCTTGGCGCCGCTGTAGGCCTGGATCGCCTTGTCGAGGTTCCACTTGACGACCTGGCTGTCGAGAAACAGCGTGGTGTAGGCATTGCCCTTCCCGTCGAATGCCGTGTGGAGCGGCCCGAGACCCAGCTCAGGCTCGGCGACGACGACGTCGCGCGGCTTGATCTTGTCGTCGAACAGGTCATCGAAGCGGCGCACGTCGATAAGCGTGACGGTCGGCGAGAGCTTGCCGGCGATCGCGAGATGGATGCCGTCGGGCGCCGTGTTGCAGCCGTGCGGGTTGTTGCCGGCCGGGACGTAGCGCGTGTAGCGCGAGCCGTGCCGCCCGTCGACCACCGGCACGCCGTTGATCTCCTTGTAGTCGCCTTTCTTGACCGCATCCTCGATGCGCTTGAGGTTGAAGATCACCACCCAGTCGCGGTCCGCCGACGTCATGTCGGCGAGCGTCATGCCCCGCTCCGAATTGTAGCAGGTCGAGAACGCGTACTTGCCCTGGTAGTCGGCGTCGGTGTTGTCGAGATTGCCGTCGACCAGGACCTGCCAGGCGATCTTCATGGTGTCGCCGTCGATCGCCGTGAAGACCGACCAGTACTGCTTGGGATCGTCGAGGACCTTGCCGTCGTTCGGGATCGGGATGATGTGCTCGCTGTTGGCGAACACGTAACCGGTCCGCGGATACTTCTGCAGGCGCAGCCCGTGAATGTCCGATGCGTTCGGAATCTCGATGATCTTGTCGCACTTCATCACGTCGCAACGGATGCGCGCGACGCGGCAATTGGCCTTGTCGTTGACGAACAGATAGCGTCCGTCATAGGTGCCGTCCGTGAAGGACATATGCGGGTGATGCAGGTCGCCGTTGGGGTAGACGCCGCCGCGCTTGGCAAGGAATTCGCGCGTGGTCGGCATCAGGCCGTCCGTCATGATCTTCCGGCTCTCGTTGGTGATCCCCCAGCCGGTGGCGCTGCAGCGGTTGAAGACCGGAATGCGCGAGAGCTCACGCATGGAGGGCAGCCCTATGA
>NZ_RZSL01000208.1:0-9570 GCF_003997355.1 Mesorhizobium sp. M1E.F.Ca.ET.041.01.1.1
GGCACGCTGCGCAGCGCCGTCGCCTATCCCGCCGCCGCAGACAACTGGACAATCAAGGAGATCAACGCCGCCCTCGACAAGGTCGGCCTCGACTATTTGAAGGACAGGCTCAAGGAAGAGGCGCCCTGGGACCAGACGCTGTCGGGCGGCGAAAAGCAGCGCCTCGCCTTCGCGCGCCTGTTGCTGCACAGCCCCGATATCGTCGTGCTCGACGAAGCGACCTCGGCGCTCGACGAGAAGAGCCAGGATAAGATGATGCGGACAGTGGTCCGCGAGCTGCCGAAGGTCACCATCATCAGCGTGGCGCACCGTGCAGAGCTCGAAGCTTTCCACAGCCGCAAGATCACGCTGGAGCGCCGCGAGGGCGGGGCGAAGCTGGTCAGCGATGTCGATCTGATCCCGCGCAAGGCGAAGCGCAACCTCATCACGCGCGCCTTGTGGGGTTCGAGCGGACGCGGCGGCGGGCGGCGTTAGATGGGGCAGGGCGATGCCCGTTTCGTGGCGGCCGTCCGGCGGCTGATTCAGCGCCGCGTGCCTGGAACCAATGACGGTCTAGAACTGTTCAGCTATGTGTTTGATACGATGCCGACATGCCCGGGCCGGCTGGGCTGGGCGGCGATCTCGAGGAGTTCTCATCATGAAGATTTCGTCCAGGTTTCGTTCAGTCGCGGTTGCCGCCATCGCCGCCGCGTGCGTCGGCTTCGCCGGCGCCGCGCATGCCGACAGCGGCACGATCCGCTTCGCAGTCTACAAGGCGGCCTTCTTCATCGGCGGCTCCGGCGGTGAGGGCACGCTGACCTTCCACGGCCGCAACTATCCCATCTCGATCGGCGGCATTTCGGGCGGCCTCGCCTTCGGCGCCTCCAAGACCTACTTCAAGGGCAAGGTGCGCCACATTCGCCGCGCCAGCGACGTGACCGGCGTGTACGGCGCGGCGGGCGGCGGCGGCGCGCTCGGCAGAGGCGCCCAGGTGATCGTCATGACCAACGACAAGGGCGCCGAGCTCGAGCTCACCGGCAGGCAGGTGGGCCTGCAGGTTAACGCCGATCTCAGCGGCATGAGCATTGGGCTGAGGAGGTAAGGGGTCGACGGCCTCGACTGCTGAAGGACAGGATCGAGGGGCCCGTCGGGTGGCAGGGCAATCGCATATGGCGCCCCCCTCTCCGTCTCGGCTTCGCCGAGCCACCTCTCCCCCACTTTGTGGGGGCGAGGAACCCAGGCTCTCAAGGCCGCGACGTCAGCGATTAGCGTTTCCTCGCCCCCATGAAATGGGGGAGAGGTGGCCGCGCAGCGGACGGAGAGGGGGCAGCGCTGCCATATGCGATTGCCCTGCACCCCCTACAGACAAAGCGTCCGCGCTTCGGGTAAGCTTCTGCCGGGCGCTATGTCATCGAAGGGGGGATTGAGGTGAACGAAGTCAGTCCAAGGCCGATCGCGGAGATTGCCAGCTATCACGCCCATATCTACTATGACGGGCCGGCCGAGCGGCAGCAGGCCGAATGGCTGCGCCTGCGCATCGGCGAACGTTTCCGCGTGCGCCTGGGCAACTGGCGCGACGAGCCGGTCGGCCCGCATCAGCAGGCGATGTACCAGGTCTCGTTCGCCAACGAGATCTTCGCGACGCTGGTTCCGTGGCTGATGCTGAACCACGGCGGCCTGAGCATCCTCATCCACCCGAACACCACCAACCCCAAGCGCGACCACCTGGTCGACCCGATCTGGATAGGCCGCCCGCTGGCGGTGAAGGGCGATGTGCTTGGCGAGGAGGACGAGGCGGAGGAGGCGCTGGAGGTGAATACGGAGCCGACGCTGGGGGCTTAGGGGGCGGCGAAGGCTCTTCGCAGGTGTTGGTTGAGCAGCGATTGCGGGATGGTACGATCCTTTGGCGGTGGCTAAATCTCTCGCCAAATGGCGCGCCGTGCCTGCCACTTGATATATTCCAAGGGCGTCACTCCTTGTGCGCCGGTCATGAGGCGGACTGCTAACCGCTCATACTCGTCGCCCGCCTGCGCCTTAGCAATATCAAACTGGCCTTCGTGTGCGATTGAATTCCTGACTGCGTAGACGGCGCGAACCATATCCCACAGGGCGATAGCTTCGGTGGCCGATTGGGCACTGGTGCTTGTAGAACCCCCTATGTACAACGTTTTTTGGACGCCCTCTTCAACGTAGTTCCCAAACATTTCATAGGTGCCACCCGCTAGGATGTATTCGTAAACCCTGCCATGTTTGCTGTTCGTGGTTTCGGCTTTTCCGTTCGCCTTCAGAATTGGCGATCCATCTGGGTGATGGACTGGTTTGCCGCCTGGAATGCTATGTTCCGCGACAAGTTCCATCACTGACCAAAAGCGCAAAACCGCAAATCCGTATTCGGGTTCTGCGGTAGCATCCGCATAGGTGGCGACAATCAGTCGAGAAAATGGACTCGTCTCCAGTCTTGGGAGCAATCTCTCTATCAAATTGCCAGTTTCAACTGGATTGAAGTCAACAGCAAAATTGCCCCTGTAGCCGGGAAAAACGAACTCATGCCACCACCGATTCGTATCATACTGAGCAACCACATAGGCGAACGCTCTAGGCTTTTGCCCTCGGTCTATACCCAGTATGCTGAAGACACGTTGAGCGTGCTGCGCGCAGTATTTGAACGCTGCGTCGACGTTGTCGGCGACCACTTGTTCGTATGAGATAACGAATATCGGAGTTGACGCCTGAAATGATTGTTCGGTGGTCTCAATAAAGGGTAGCGGCTCAGATCCGTCGCTTTCGAGGAAGCCGTTTACAATCTCCCACATGTCGCGATGTGAAAGTCCAACTCCAAGCGGAAATATGGAAAAGCCCTCTAGCTGTTGGGATTGGTGAATCAGGCAACCGACACCGAATACGCGGACCAGGAAACGTAGTCCTTCATCCGATTCTTCCAGAGGGCTAACGATATGTGGCTTTCGAGCGAGCAAAGACCGCCGGAAAATTATGGCCTCTGCCCGCTTTGCGATTGTTTCTGGAGAAGCAGGGATTTCAATTGCAGACCGTATTTGAAAAATAACGGTAGGGGGGAAGGTAACGCTAAATTGTTGGGGGTCGACGTCTTCCCCATCGCCGTCAACCGAAAGGGTTACCCTCGCGATGCGATAGAGGCCTGGCGTCATACCTGCGGAAAGGTTCTGTTCTATTTCGAGAGATTGCTCAACTATTCTCGGTGTAGATCCAAAACCGAAGGCAAACTGGTCGCGCAGGCGATCGAGGCGAAGCATGTCTACACTAACGTTTCTCACTCTTGAAAGGTTAACGTTGGAAGAAACAGTGAACCTACAGGAAAATAGGTCTCCTAACACGTAGGAATGAGCACTTAGGATCACTAGAGTCGATTGGGCCGGAATCATATTCTTTCCTGTCTCACCTTAGTTGAGCGGTTCTCCGCAGTGTGATCGGCAGTATTGGAGTAAGGGAATGGGGAGAAAGCCTCGCGTTGATAAAGCCAGCGAATATGAGTTCGCCACTATTTGCGCAAATGCTGGCGTGTATCCACAGGTCGTCAACGAGGATGAGACAGGCTGGGACTGCCTCGTTGAATTTCCGCCGGACCCAAACTTCGTGCCGGCGGAGGCACAACCAGCTGGTCTTTCTGCATATGCACAAATAAAATCGACGATTGGTCGCTATCGCAGCACGTCAATCACCTTGTCGAACGCTCGCCGAATGGCCCAACAGGGCCATCCTTGGTTCATCGTTCTTTTCCATCGACCTGCGTCGGGTGAACGACGAATATATGCGCGTCACATTTGGGGCGATCTGATAACGGAAAGCTTGAAGGCGATACGCCTGGCAGATCTAGCGGGCGAAAAGCTTCACAAAAGAACGCTCGCGATTTCATTCGATGGTAGCGACGACCATACCGAAGACCTGGTCCAATGGATTGAGCAGACGATCATAGCGGTCGGTGTCGACTATCAAAGTAAGAAGCTAAACATCTTTCGGTCAGTTGGATATGAGGAAGGTCACGCTTCAATTAAATTCAGTTTCCAAGTTGAAAACGCGGACGAAGTTGCCAAAGTTTTTCTGGGTATTGGTGAGGTGCAAATACAAAATTTCGAGTTTGTTCCGAAGCGGTTTGGACTGCAGACAAACGTGGCCAATTGCTCGCCGGCACCGCGACCCTAACGGCATCGCCCGCAACTTGGTATAGTTGCCAGATCAGAATTCGGGCAAAGAATAAAGACACCCCGATTGTGATACCGGGGAAGGCGGCGTTTACGACCTTTCCGAGAGGTTATGCACGCTTCAGCTCTGAGTTCTTGGACCTAGTTTGGTCAACCAGCGACAACGGCGTTCAATTCAACAGCAAAATCACAATCGAAGAGCGCCGAAGTTTAGGTGCGTTGGTGGCGCACGTCCGATTATTGACGCTTGTCACAAGCAGTGACACGGACATGCAAATTTGGGCCGGGGGCAGGCGCATCTACGGAGGTCGAGCGCGAAAAGCTGCGGACGGTCGCTGGCACCAGCTCTACCCGGTTCTGGAGTTCCTTCGTTCGCTCTCCACGGACGATGTTGAACTCTCAATTGCAGATGTGGTGCGAGCTTCGGCAGAGTTGGGCCGCTTTCAAGAGATTGCTGCCGTCAGAGGAGTAGCCTGCACTCTTGAATTTACCGATGTTGAGAGGGTTCCAGTAGGCGCGGAACGGCTGCTCTATTCCGCGCAGGTGACAGTGGGTTCAGCGACTTTTTTCGCGATTGTGGAGCGGCCGGTGATCCGTGAGGATGCGACAGGTCCGCAAAAACACTTTGCACTTGGCGACCCTCGAATCATCGAAAGCTACGCTGCAACGGGCGACGGTCTTGAGCAGCAGTTTCAGGCTGACTTCGAACGGGAGATCAACCAAAGCTTTCTTACATTGGGTGTGGCCGATATACGGCCCGCATTTGAAGGACACGAGATACGCATCTACGGGTCGCCTGGTTTTGATCGCCTCGATGCGATCAATTCCTAGGCAACTATGAATCTCCAACTGCACCGGCGCGCCAAAGTCGCAACTGATGAAGAAGAGCGCACTTTCGACCGCGCTAAACAGCGCGGCAACCATCATATGTTATTTGCTATCGATTTCACGGTGCTCAAATGATCGACCTGTGACCTGGTCGGTATTCTGATTTGTCCACCAAAATTGAAAAAAGTCATTGCGTGCGTTAAGCTTTTCCAGGATAGCAACTTCTTTTGTTTCTTCCTCGTTGTAAGGAGCCGCCAACCCATCGAGCGTCCCAGTATCACCCAAAATAACATATTCAAAGCGTTTGAGATCTGCCTTTTCGATCTCAATGTTTGACCCGGAAATGAGAAGTTTGGCGGATGGTCGAACGCCGACTCGCACAATTTCGGGTCCTACCACTTCATAGTAGGCTGGGTTTGTGCCAACGTTCGGATGAAAGTATAGATGGTTAGGTGCTACTACTGCGCATTGCAAGTCGAAGCCAATAGTAGCTACTCTGTCCGTCGTGCTTCCTCGATAGACTTTTAGAGACAGGACCTTCTCTCTAGTACTGCTCGATGTCGTCTGAAAATTGATGAATTCATCGGAGGACATCGCTATCCGGCGAAGGTCTTGCTCGTTATTTATATTGGTCAAGGGCGTGAAATAGCCATAAGCGACGTTGAGCAGATTGCGCGTGCCTGCTAAATTCCATTGTGATGACCAAAGTTCGTTGGTCCTCCTGATGTTCGCAGCCGCGGCCCGATTAGTGTGATGATATAGTCTAAGCGCGAAATCGCCGTCTGGTGTCCGTCGACAGAGCCCTGTCGCCAAGCTTGCAAGTCTTTTCGGCCCATCAAACGTACACCGATAGAGTTGGGCTCCGTCTTCGTAGTTCAAAACTCGATCCTCAGACCGGACTCTCACCAAGAGCCTTGCAAAATTGGAAGCGCGAGGTGGGCCAATGTCCAAGCTGAAATCGGCAATATGCCGATCATCCTCGACGTTAAACGCGATGAGCGGTGGCGAGAAAAAGCTTGGCAAGAAAAACCGAAGTTCACTGACCCCAATTAGTACGTCTGGGATGAGATAGGTTCTTCCTTTGCTATGAGCAAGTCGTAGTTTTATGAATCCGCTGTAGTCTCTGCGGTTGCGGTCGTCAGGCCCGATCGCAGGAGAGCTACGAACTGGTGGGCCAGCCAGATTGCTCCACGGGTGTACTGGATGTTTCAAAACGCTGATCCTTGAAATCGAATCAATATTAGTCTTGAAAGGTACCTTGCGAGGTTTGTCAAAGCCGTTTATTTAGTGAAAATGGCAAATGCATAGGTTAAGTGCGAAAGTCTGACTGTGCTACACTTTATCCGCCGCTTCCCTACATCACCCCCCCGCCAATCTCGGCAGCAGGAAAATCTCCGCCCCAGGCGGCAGCTCTTTCGACCATGTATCGCGATAGATCGTCCCGTCGATCGCGACCGCTATGCCGCGATCGATCAGGGGTTCGAAGGCGGGATACTGTTCCGAAAGTTTCCGGAACAGCTCCCTTATGTCCTTAGCCTCGATGTCGAGCTTGCTCTGGCCTCCGGCGGCGGCGCCGAGCGAGCCCCAGAGCGTGACTTCGACCATTAGCCTCAGATCCTCATTGGACCGTAGCTGAAAATCGCTTCGCGTTTTTCAGCATCAGCCTTCCCGTTCGGCCTCGAGCGCCGCCAGGATGCGCGGCGGCGACATCGGGATGTGCGTCATGCGCACGCCGACAGCGTTCGACACCGCATTGGCGATCGCCGCCAGCGGCGGCACGATCGAGGTCTCGCCGACGCCGCGCACCCCGTAGGGGTGGTTGGGGTTGGGAATCTCCAGGATCTGCGTGTCGATCATCGGCAGGTCGGAGCACACCGGGATGCGGTAGTCGAGGAAGCCGGGGTTCTGCAGCCGCCCGTCCTTGCCGTAGATATACTCCTCGTTGAGCGCCCAGCCGATGCCTTGCGCGGCACCGCCCTGGTACTGGCCCTCGACATAGGTCGGGTGCACCGCCTTGCCGGCGTCCTGCACCACCGTGTAGCGCAGCACCCTGGTCGAGCCGGTCTCGGGGTCGACCTCGATGTCGCAGATATGGGTGGCGAAGGACACGCCGGCGCCGTCGGCGACGAGCTCGCTGTGGCCGGCGATCGGCCCGCCGGTCTTGCCGGAGGAAGCCGCGATCTCCTTCAGCGACAGTTTTCCCAGATTACCGTGCTTCTCGCCCTTGGCGACCGCATGGCCCTTTTCCCAGGCGACGTCGTCGACCGGAATGTCCCACATCTGCGCCGCGCGCTCGCGCAGCACCTTGATGGCGTTGCGGGCGGCCGAGATGGTCGCCATCGAGGACGAGAAGGTGCCGCGGCTGCCGTCGGTCATGTCGTTGTAACCGAGGCTGGAGGTGTCGGCGACGATCGCCTTGACGTGGCTGTAGTCGATGCCGAGCTCCTCCGCCGCCACCAGCGACAGTGACGCGCGCGAGCCGCCGACGTCCACGGTGCCGACCGCGAGCGAGACCGAGCCGTCCATGCCGATGTTGAGGTCGGTGCAGGTCTGGCCGCCGAAGTTGAACCAGAAGCCGCAGGCCATGCCGCGCCCCTGGTTGAGGCCGAGCGGCGCCTTCATGTGCGGATGGTTCTTCACCGCTTCCAGCGTCGGGCCGATGCCGATCGGGCCGTAGACCGGGCCGTAGGAGGCGCGGGTGCCTTCCTGGGCCGCGTTCTTGATGCGGAAATCGACCGGATCCATGCCGATCTCCTTGGCGAGCTCGTCGACCGCGCTTTCCACCGCGAACGCCGCCATCGGCGCCGAGGGCGCGCGATAGGCCGCCGTCTTCGGCCGGTTGACCAGCACCTCGTAGCCGACGGTCTTGACGTTCTCGAGCTTGTAGCAGGCGAACGCCGTCATGGCGCCGATCTCGGCCCACATGCCGGCATAGGGGCCGCAGCTATAGCGCAGCGTCGCTTCGGCCGCAGTGATCGTGCCGTCCTTCTTCGCGCCGATCTTGACGTCGATCGAGGTGGCGCTGGTCGGACCCGAGGCGCGAAAAACCTCGTCGCGGGTCATCACCAGCTTCACCGGCCGGCCGGCCTTGCGCGACAAGGCGAGCGCCACCGGCTCGGCCCAGACATGGGTCTTACCGCCGAAGCCGCCGCCGATCTCGGAGGAGGTGACGCGCAGCTTCGAGGCTTCCATGCCGAGCAACTGGGCGCAATGCTGGCGGTAGACGAAATGCCCTTGCGTGCAGACCCACAGCTCCGCGGTGCCATCCGGGTTGACGCTCGCTACGCAGGCATGCGGCTCGATATAGCCCTGATGCGTCTGCTCGGTCTTGAAGGAGCGCTCGACGACGAAATCGGCTTGGGCGAAACCCTGATGGACGTCGCCATGGCCGTATTGCGTGCGCTTGGTGACGTTGGACGGTTTTACGGGCTTTTCCTCCAGCCCCTCGGTGAAGATGGCGTCGTTGATGAGCGGCGCGTGGTGCTTCATCGCCTCGTCGACATCGGTCACATGCGGCAGCACCTCATAGTCGACCTCGATCAGCTTCAGCGCCTGTCTCGCGGTGCGGGCGTCGATCGCGGCGACCGCGGCCACCGCATGGCCGTCATAGAGCGCCTTGGTGCGCGCCATCGAGTTGTCGAGGATGTCGTACATCGCGGCATCGCCGTCGGTGAGGTCGGGCAGGTCTTTCGCCGTGATCACCGCCTTCACGCCGGCGAGTTTTTCCGCCTTCGAGGTGTCGATCTTCCTGATGACGGCATGGGCGTGCGGGCTGCGCAGGATGCGGCCCACGAGCTGCCCGGCCATGTTGAAGTCGGCGCCGTAGCGCGCGCGTCCCGTCACCTTGTCGACGCCGTCGGGGCGGATGGGGCGCGTGCCGACCGAAGAGAAACTGCGTCCCGAATAGCGCGGATCGAAATTCATCTCAGGCTCCCTTCATCACGTTTGCCGCGTCCTGGACGGCGCGCACGATCTTGTCATAGCCGGTGCAGCGGCAGAGGTTGCCGGCCAGCCCGAAGCGGATTTCCTCCTCGGTAGGCGAGGGGTTCTTCGCCAGAAGGTCCTTGGCGGCGATCAGGAAGCCGGGGGTGCAGATGCCGCATTGCAGCGCCGCATGCTCCAGGAACTTCTGCTGCAGCGGGTGCAGTTGGTCGCCGTGCGCCATACCCTCGATGGTCTCGACCTGCCGGCCTTCCGCTTCCGCGCCGAGCACCAGGCAGGAGCACACCAGCAGGTTGTCGAGGATGACGCTGCAGGCGCCGCAGTCGCCGGTGCCGCAGCCTTCCTTGGCGCCGGTGAGCCCCAGCCGGTCGCGCAGCACTTCGAGCAGCGTCTCGTCGGGCTGGCAGAGATACTCGACGTGATCGCCATTGATTGTCGTTGAAACCGCTACACCGGCCATCATTTGCCTCCTGCACGCTCATAAGCGGTGGCGGCGACCCGTTTCGCCAGCACGCCCGCGACTTTTCGTCTGAATTCGATGGTGCCCCGCTTGTCGTCGATGGGACGGCAGGCGCCCGAGCAGACTTTTGCCAGCCGCTCCAGCGTCTGTTCGTCCGGCTTCGAACCGACGAGAACCTGCGCC
>NZ_RZSL01000209.1:0-9483 GCF_003997355.1 Mesorhizobium sp. M1E.F.Ca.ET.041.01.1.1
GCACGATCCCACCGACGCCGCGATGCTCAACGCGCGCCGTCAGCTCGACCAAATTGACCAGTTGCTCGGAGCCGCTCCCAAATGACCAGCATCAGCCAGGCCTTGCCGGGACTCGGCTCTGCCCACGCCCAGTCGCGGCAGCACGCTGCCGACGGGAAGGAAAAAGGCGCGAATTTCGGCGAGATGGTGAATGGCGCCGAGAAGCCGGCCTTGCAGGGCAAGCAGTCGGCGGAGTCTGTCTCCCCGAATGCCCATCCGACACGGCGTCCCCTCGCCGGTCCGGCCAAGACACAGGCTGGCCAGGATGGACAGACCAGGACTGCCGCGCAGAAGCCGGCGACTGGAAAAGCCGCGAAGAACAAAGCTGATGCCGACCATATGAAGGCCGCGGACGATGCCGGTGCGGCGGCGCAATCGTCGGATGCCGCTCCGTTTGAGGATCGCCTGCCCTTGTTGATGGCGCTGGGCGACATCCGCCATTTCGCAACGTCGACAAATGCCGATCGCAGCGGATCGGCCGCCGAGGGAGAGGCTGGGATCCAATCCTCCCTCGGCCAATCCGCCCCTTCGCAGCTCGCGATCCGTCAGGGCAAACGCATATCGGCCGACGCCACCGAAAGCTCCGAGCCGTTGCCGCGATCCGCTCGCGCCACGATGGCGACGGACAAACCCGAACCCGCCTTCGGCCAGAAACCAGCCAGCGCCGGCCCCGCCACATTGGTCCGCAAGGACGACATCGTCCTGCCCGGAACAACTGGAACCGAGACCGACGCCGCAGCGCCGCGAGGCTGGCGGCCGGCAGCCGCCCAGAAGACCGCGCAAGCGGCGCAATCCATCGCATCGCTCAACCAGGCCAAGCCATCCGCCGCCGGGCGCATGGATGTCGTCAGCGAGCAGAGCTTCCCGGCGCCGGCGCAAACTACCATCAGCCAGACGGCATCGGCGCTGGTCGAGGCGATCGCCTCGGACACCGGCGTCCAGCAGACCTTTTCAAGCGCCGCGGCCGCCGCTCAAACGGCCAATTCTGTTGCCGTTCCGACACACGTCCTGAAGATCGAGCTTCATCCTTCGGAGCTTGGCGTGGTGACCGCCAGCCTGAGGCTCTCGGGAGAACAGCTTTCGATTGAGATGAAGCCACAGACGCATGAGGCATACCGCCGCCTGACCGCCGACAGCGACGCGATCGTCAAGTCGATGCGCGGTCTCGGTTTCGAGGTCGATCATGTTACCATCCTGCAACCCTCGATAGCAGTTCATTCAGCCGGCCGCACCGATGCAACCAGCACGCCGCCGATGTCGGCGGGCCGCGACCAGCCTTCGTTCCAGCCAGGGAATTCGGGCGGCGACAGTGCCGGCGGCGGCCGCCAACCGGGAAGGAACGACAGCAATGGCGCACAGGAAATCGGCCGCGCTGCTTCGCCTCTTCGCGAGCGCGCTGGCGACGATATCTATATCTAGCCTGGCTGTCGTTGCCGCCAAGGCCGCCGCCAATCCTTGCGAGCCGGAAATCCTGCGCGCCGCCGACCGCTACGGCGTGCCGGCTGGTATCCTCTATGCGGTTGGCCTGACGGAAACGGGAAAGAAAGGCAGCCTCCAGCCTAATGCCTTGAATATAGAAGGAAAAGCTGTCTTCCCGCACAGCCGCGGCGAGGCGCTTGCGACATTCGAGAATGCCCGCCGCGAGGGCAAGACGCTGATCGATCTTGGCTGCATGCAGATCAATCATCGCTATCACGGCGATCATTTCCGCAGCGTCGGGGACATGCTCGACCCGCACCAGAACGTCGACTACGCGGCGCGCTTCCTGGTCAGCCTCCATGCCCGGCACATGACCTGGTCGATGGCCGTCGCCCGCTATCATGCCGGCCCCGACAATGACCCGGCGCAAAAGATCTATGTCTGCCGCGTCATCGCCAACATGGTCGCCACCGGTTTCGGCAAATGGACGCCGAACGCCAGCGCGTTCTGCAATCAATAGTTGTTGCGACAACGACCCCTGGTCGACCGCCGTCGAGGCGCTCGACGGCCCCAATATCGTCCTCGATCCGGTACCGCCAATACATTTTGCAGCCGGCTTTTATTACGGCTCCCCAAAAAACTCCCAAGAAAATAGCTACAAGAAATGACGGTTTTTCAGGATTCACGCCACCGGGTACCCCTTTCCGCACGGGGCAAATGAGATGATTCGGAGGGCGGGCCGATGATCGTGATCGTTGATGAGCGCGAGCTCGTAACTGAGGGTTATAGCTCACTTTTCGATCGCGAGGGCGTCGCCACCGCGGGCTTCGCGCCGGGCGAGTTCGGCGAGTGGGTGAGTTCCGCCGCCGACACCGACCTCAGATCCGTCAGGGCCTTCCTCATCGGCGACTGCCGCGACGGCGCCATCTCGCCGCGCCAGATCCGCGACCGCACCGGCGCGCCGGTGATCGCGCTCAGCGAGCAGCACTCGCTGGAACACACGCTGCGGCTTTTCGAGAGCGGCGTCGACGACGTCGTCCGCAAGCCCGTGCACATCCGCGAGATACTCGCCCGCATCACCGCCATCCGCCGCCGCGCCCATGAAGAGGCCGCCTACACCGAAGTCGGCTCGATGCGCATCTTCATGGACGGCCGCGATCCGGAGATCGACGGCGAGCCGCTGCCGCTGCCGCGGCGCGAGCGGCGCATCCTGGAATATCTGGCCAGCAATCGCGGCCGCCGCGTGACCAAGACGCAGGTGTTCAACGCCATCTACGGCATCTTCGACGAAGAGGTCGAGGAGAACGTGGTCGAGAGCCACATCTCGAAGCTGCGCAAGAAACTGCGCGAGAAGCTTGGCCACGACCCGATCGATTCCAAGCGGTTCCTCGGTTACCGGCTGGTGTTCTGATGGCTGCCGCCGGCACGGTCCGCGCCAGCCTCGCGCAAGACACGAAGCCTACCCTCATGGCCTCTGACCTAGTGCATGCCGCCCAAAAGTGCGCAGCGGTTTTGGGAGAACGGCATGCATCAAACAAAGACATAAAGCGCGCCGCCCCGACGCGACGCGCTTCGTGCATCGAGGAGATGTATCTATGAGCCTCTACGGAATGATGCGGACCGGCGTCTCCGGTATGAACGCGCAGGCCAACCGCTTGTCCACGGTGGCCGACAACATCGCCAACTCCGACACCACCGGCTACAAGCGCTCCTCCGCTGAATTCTCGACGCTGATCATGCCGACCACCGGCGGCGCCTACAATTCGGGCGGCGTCACGACGACGATCCGCTCCGCCATCAGCTCGCAAGGTGTTCTTCAGTACACCACCTCGGTGTCCGACCTCGCCGTCAACGGCGACGGCTTCTTCGTCGTGCAGGATCCGAGCGGCACACCCTATCTCACCCGCGCCGGCGCCTTCATTCCGGATGCCGAGGGTCGGCTGGTAAATGCCGCGGGCTACCAGCTCATGGCCTACAGCTACGCCAATGGCGATCCGGCCGCGACCGCCAACGGCTTCGAAGGCCTGGTGCCGGTGCAGATCTCCGACCAGGAGATGACGGCGACGCCGAGCACCGAAGGCAATTTCACCGGCAACCTGCCGGCGGGCGCGACCCCAGTCGCAGCCGGCAGCCTGCCGTCCACCAACAGCGCGACCGCCGAATACACATCGAAATCCTCGCTGGTCGCTTACGACAATCTCGGCAACAAGGTGCTGCTCGACGTCTATTTCACCAAGACGGGCACCGGCACCTGGTCGGTCTCGGTCTTCGACCAGTCGAAGGCTACTCCCGGCACGTCCTTCCCCTATACGGGCGGCGCGCTGGGCTCGGCCAACCTCACCTTCGATACCACCACCGGCAAGCTCACCGGCGCGACCACGGGCATCTCCTTCACGGTGCCGAACGGCTCGACCCTCAACCTCGATCTCTCCAAGATGACGCAGCTTGGAACCGGCTTCACGGTCTCCGACGCCAAGGTCAACGGCAATCCTCCGAGCACGATCGAGAAGATCCAGATCAGCCAGGACGGCGTCATCTACGCGCAGTATCAGGACGGCACCACCAAGCCGCTCTACAAGATACCGCTGGCCGACGTTCAGAGCCCCGACAACCTCACCGCGATGCCGGGCAACGTCTACGTGCAGAGCGCGGATTCAGGCGCCGTCCGCATCGGCTTTGCCAATGAAGGAAAGCTTGGCTCGGTCGTCTCGGGCGCGCTCGAAAACTCCAACGTCGATATCGCCGAGGAACTGACCAACATGATCGCGGCGCAGCGCAGTTACACCGCCAATTCGAAAGTCTTCCAGACCGGTTCCGACCTCATGGACGTCCTCGTCAACCTCAAGAGATAACCCATCGGGCGCCAGCCCGTGAAAGACCCGCATGTCGCTTTCCACCGCATTAAGCATCGCCCAGTCGGCGCTCCTGGCCACATCCAAGCAAACCAGCGTCGTGTCGCGCAATGTGGCCGACGCGTCCAACCCGGACTATGCCCGTCGCGTCGCCGTCGTCACCAGCACGGCGCCCGGCGCGCGATCGGTGGAGATACAGCGCGCCGCCAACGACCTTCTGTTCCGCCAGAACCTTTCCGCGCTGTCGGCATGGAGCGGCCAGAGCGCGCTCTATAGCGGCATGGATCAGCTCGACCTCTCGGTCAACGGGGTCGACAATGCGTCGTCCCCGTCGACCGCGATCGCCAACCTGCAGCAACAGTTGCAGCTCTATGCCACGACGCCTTCGAACCAGAACCTTGGCACCGCCGTCATCGACGCGGCCAAGCAGGTGGTGAACTCGCTGAACGGCGGCACCAAGGCGATCCAGGACTTCCGCACCCAGACCGACGGCCAGATCGCGACCGCCGTCGACGACCTCAACTCGCTGCTCAGCCAGTTCCAGGACGCCAACAAGGCCGTCATCTCGGGCACCCGTTCCGGCACGGACGTGTCCGATGCGCTCGACCAGCGCGATGCGCTTCTGAAGAAGATCGCGGAATATGTCCCGGTCTCGACCTTCACGCGCGGCGACAACGACATGGTCATCACCACCACTGATGGCACGACGCTGTTCGAGACGGTGCCGCGGTCGGTGACCTTCACGCCCTCGGCAGGTTACACGGCCGGCACCCCCGGCAATACGATCTACATCGACAATGTGCCGCTTTCGGCGGGCGCTGGCGACAACGCCACCGCCGACGGCAAGCTTGCCGGCATGCTCAAGCTGCGCGACAGCGTCGCCGCGACCATGCAGAGCCAGCTCGACGAAATCGCGCGCGGCCTGATCGCGGCATTTGCCGAGACCGCGCCGTCGCAGCCCGACGCGGCAGGCCTCTTCACCTGGTCCGGCGCGCCGGCCATCCCGGCCGCCGGCACCCTGGTCAATGGCCTAGCCGGTTCGATCAGCGTCAACGCCGCGTTCGATCCGAGCGCCGGCGGCAGCCCCTCGCTGCTGCGCGACGGCGGCGCCAACGGCGCGGCCTATGTTTCCAACCCCGGCAGCGGCGCCTCTTATTCGGACCTGCTGATCGCCTATGGCAACAGGCTGGATCAGCCGATGGCTTTCGACACATCCGCCGGCATCACCGTCAGCTCCGGCGTCTCGGACTATGCCGCCAACGCCATCGGCTGGTTCGAGGGCGTGCGCCAGCAGGCATCGACCAACGCCGACGCCAAGGAGGCGCTGGCCACGCGCACGGCCGAGGCGCTGTCGAACGAAACAGGCGTCAATGTCGATCAGGAGATGTCGCTCCTTCTCGACCTCGAGCACACCTATCAGGCGTCGGCGCGGATGATGAAGACGGTCGACGACATGCTGAACGCCCTGTTGAGCGCGGTGGGATAATCCATGAAAGCGACAGCCGTTTCTTCAGCCGCCATCTCCAACGCCATGCGCTATCAGCAGATGCGCATGCAGGCTGAGCTCGTCAAAGCGACGACGGAATCCCAGACCGGCAAGGTCGCGGATGTCGGCCTGGCGCTTGGCGGACGCACGACCCAGGCCGTCACCTTCCAGCGCGACCTCGACCGGCTGAACGGCATCATCGATTCCAACGCGCTGGTCGGCGCTCGGTTGGCATCGACCCAGGATTCGCTCGGCCAGCTCTCCGATGTCGCGCAGAGCTTCCTGTCGGCGCTGACCGCCGGCGTGTCGGGCGACTCCTCGACCAGCGTCCTGCAGACCGCCGGCGCCTCGGCGCTGCAGCAGATGACCGGCATCCTGAACACCAGCGTCAACGGCGAATATCTGTTTGCCGGCACCAACACCGACGTCAAGCCGATCGACGATTTCAGCGCTGCCGGCTCGCCCGCCAAGGCGGCGTTCGACGCTGCCTTCACCAGCTACTTCGGCTTCACCCAGAACGACCCGGCAGCCGCCAACATCACCGCCGCCCAGATGGACGACTTCATCACCACCCAGGTCGAGCCGCAATTCCTGGACTCCGGCTGGCAAACCAACTGGTCGAGCGCTACCGACGACCAGATCACCAGCCGCATTTCGCTGAACGAAACCACCCAGACTTCGGTCAGCGCCAACGAGCAGGGCATCCGCAAGCTCGCCATGGCGGCCGCCATGGTCAGCACTCTTGTCACCGGCAACATCAGCGAAGCCGCCCAGAATACGATCGCCAGCCGCGCGCAGGAACTGGTCGGCGAGGCCATCGGCGGCATCGTCCAGGTGCGGTCCGAGGTGGGCCTGGCCCAGAAGCGCGTGTCCGATGCCAGCGACCGCATGAAGACGCAGGTCGATCTCTTCGAGAAGCATATCGTCGACCTCGAAGGCGTCGATCCCGCCGAAGCCGCCACCCGCGTGGCCGACCTGACCCAGCATATCGAAACGTCCTTCGCCTTGACCGCGCGCCTGCAGCAGCTCAGCCTGCTGAACTATCTCACCTGAACACATAAACCGGAACGGCAGAGCTCCGACGATGTATCAATTCTCCTACGCCGACATCCAGACCGACTCCGTCGCCGACGCCAAGGATCGGGAGCGGCAATTGCTCACCCGATCGATCGATATGCTGGCCGCGGCGGCTGCCGTCGGGCCGGAGTCGATGGAAGCGGTCGAGGCACTGCACTTCACCAACCGCATCTGGACCACCTTCGTCGAGGACCTTGGCTCCAGCGACAATGCGCTGCCCAAGGAACTGCGCGCCAACCTGATCTCCATCGGCCTGTGGCTGCTGCGCGAGACGGAAGACATTCGCCAAGGCCGCGCCAACAATTTCGAAGGACTGATCGAGGTCTCCCAGATCATCCGAGACGGCATCCAATGACCAACACGCTGAAGATCTCGCTGAAGCCGAACGAGAAGATCTACATCAATGGCGCCGTCATCCGCGTCGACCGCAAGGTCACCATCGAGCTGATGAACGATGTCCAGTTCCTGCTCGAAAGCCATGTCATCCAGGCCGAGCAGGCCTCGACGCCGCTCAGGCAGCTCTACTTCATCGTGCAGATCATGCTGGTGAACCCGTTGGGCGCCTCCGAGGCGCGCGACATGTTCCGCCGCTCGCTGCCGATGCTCATTGCAACCTTCGACAATCCGGACATCTGCAACGCGCTGAAGCAGATCGACCGCATGGTCGGCGAGGATCACATCTACGAGGCGCTGAAGGCGATACGGGCGCTCTATCCGCTCGAGCGCCAGGCACTCAACGGCGATGAAGACATTTCCGAAGCGCCGCGCGCGCTGGCTGTGGGAGCATAAAGATGGCCGTGGACATGACGACGACGATCCCGGTTGGCGCCAACCAGGCAAGTCAGCAGACCTCGAAGACGGCGGTCGACTACCAGTCGTTCCTGAAGCTCTTGATTGCCGAGATGAAGAACCAGGATCCGACCAAACCGATGGATTCGACGCAGTATGTCGCGCAGCTCGCGACCTTCTCGCAGGTCGAGCAGTCGGTGCAGGCCAACAGCAAGCTCGATCAGATCATGCAGTCCTCGGCGCTGTCGCAGGCCGATGCGCTGATTGGCCGTTCGATCACCTCCGCCGACGGCAAGACCACGGGAACGGTGGCTTCGGTGAAGCTCGCCAGCAGCGGCCTGATCGCGGTGCTGCAGGACGGAACCGAGATCCCCGTCGGCGCGGGCGTCTCGATCAAGCCGGCCGCCTAAGCAGGTCTCCCGAAAGTGGGTCCGGTTTCGGGACGAAGACATGCTTGAAATCAAAAAGCCTGAAACAGGTCGCGTGATTCCTTTTTCACGCGACCTGCTTTAGCCGGTTTCGCAAGGGGCTGCCCATGAATGAGGCCGACGCCCTCGATATCGTCCAGTACGCGGTGTGGACGGTGCTTACCGCATCCGCGCCGGTCGTGCTTGTGGCGATGGCGGTCGGCATCGGCATCGCGCTCATCCAGGCGCTGACCCAGATCCAGGAAATCACCCTCACCTTCGTGCCCAAGATCGTCGCCATCATGCTGGTGGTGGCGCTGACCGGTCCGTTCATCGGCAGCCAGATTTCGGCCTTCACCAACGTCATCTTCGAACGCATCGAGCACGGCTTCTGACGCACGCCTGTCCCGGGCGCTGGGCCACTCCACTTGCAGCCTGTCTCGGACGGAAAACCGCTACGCACTTTTCCTGGAATTGCTCTAGATTGTGAGCCGCGCCGACTTCGGCAGCGTCTTTGGAATTCGGACAGACTTCGGGAAGCCATGGATCAGGCAGAAGCGGCCGGCGGGCCATGTGCGGGATAGCCGGCGTCTGGCGAAAGCGCGATCCGATCGGCGCTGGCGATCTTTCCGACATCGCCCGCATGATGCAGGCGCTGGCGCATCGAGGTCCCGACGATCACGATAGCTGGAATGGCGCCAGGCTGGCGCTCGGCCATCGCCGGCTCACCATCATCGACCCCTCGCCCGCCGCGCGAGAACCCATGCTGACATCCGACGGGCAAGGCGTCCTTTGCTACAATGGCGAAGTCTACAACTACCGTTCGCTGCGCAAGACGCTGGAAGCCGAAGGCCTCGATTTCCGCACGGTCTCCGACACCGAGGTGGTGCTCCAGGCTCTGCACCACTGGGGTGTCGAAAAAGCTGTGCCGCTGTTCGACGGCATGTTTGCCTTTGCCTATCTCGATCAGCGCGATGGCGCGTTGTGGCTTGCCCGCGACAGGCTTGGCATCAAGCCGATATCGGTGGCCGACACCGCAGACCGGCTGCTGTTCGCCTCCGAGGACAAGGCGATCCTCGCCTGCCACGACGTCCCGCGCAGGGTCGACGCGCGCGAGCTCACCTTGCGGCTTGCCTGGCAGAGCCGCGATTCCAGCTACAGCGTCTTCGAAGGCATCGAGCGCCTGCCTCCCGCCGGCCTCTGGAAGATCAGCGATGGCGGCATCGAGAAGCGGCGTTTCTGGCATGTGCTCGACGTCCTGGAGACATCACGCATCGTCGACGACCGGACGTCTGACGCCGAGCATATGGCGAGCCTTGAGGCGCTGCTCGAACAAAGCGTCGAGTTGCACTGCATCGCAGACGCCAGCCTCGCCACAGCCTGCAGCGGCGGCATCGATTCCGGCCTGTAGCGC
>NZ_RZSL01000020.1:0-26701 GCF_003997355.1 Mesorhizobium sp. M1E.F.Ca.ET.041.01.1.1
ATTCCTACACGATCGGCACCGGCGGTTCTTCGGTGATGCGGCTTCTGGCCGATCACCTCGCGCCGCGCCTTATCGGTGAGGACGCCGACCGGATCGAGGCCATCTGGCACGATCTCGAATTCGCCACCCACGCCACCACCATCGGCGCCATCACGGCAATCACGCTCGCGGCAATCGACACCGCGCTCTGGGACCTGCGAGCGAGGAAGCAGAACCTGCCGCTCTGGAAACTCGCCGGCGGCGCCAAGGACCGCTGTCCGCTCTACACCACCGAAGGCGGCTGGCTGCACCTCGAGACGGCCGCACTTGTCGAGGATGCCCTGGCCGCCAAGGCGAAAGGCTTCACGGGCTCCAAGGTCAAGATCGGCAAGCCGCACGGTTCGGAGGATTTCGCCCGGCTTTCGGCCGTGCGCAAGGCCGTCGGCGACGGCTACGAGATCATGACCGACTGCAATCAGGGTTTTACCGTCGATGAAGCCATCCGGCGCGCCGAGCGCTTGCGCGATCTCGATCTCGCCTGGATCGAGGAGCCGCTGCCCGCCGACGACATCGACGGCCATGTGCGGCTGTCGAATTCGACCGCGACGCCGGTGGCCGTCGGCGAGTCGCTTTATTCGATCCGCCATTTCCGCGAATATATGCAGAAGGGCGGCTGCAACATCGTCCAGGTCGATGTCGGCCGCATCGGCGGCATCACGCCGTGGCTGAAGGTGGCGCATATGGCGGAGGCCTTCGACATGCCTGTCTGCCCGCATTTCCTGATGGAACTGCATGTCAGCCTGGCCTGCGCGGTGCCGAACGGCAAATATGTCGAGTACATTCCGCAGCTGGATGAGTTGACGGGCAAGAAGATGGTGATCGAAAACGGCCATGCGCTGGCCCCAAGCGAGCCGGGCCTCGGCATCGACTGGGATTTCGATGCGCTCAAGGCGCGCAGCATCGCCGAATTCAACGTGACCATCACCGAACGGAGAAATTGAGATGCAGCGCATGGGCATGGTGCTCGGCCTGAAGCCGGAGAAGGTCGACGAATATGTGCGCCTGCACGCCGCTGTGTGGCCGGACGTGCTCAAGATGATCTCGGCCTGCAACATCAAGAACTACTCGATCTATCTCAAGCGTCCGGAGAACCTGCTGTTCTCCTATTTCGAATATCACGGCACCGATTATGCCGCCGACATGGCCAAGATGGCCGCCGACCCGAAGACCCAGGAATGGTGGGCGGTCTGCATGCCTTGCCAGGAGCCCTTGCCGACCAGGCAGGAGGGCGAATGGTGGGCGATGATGGATGAAGTCTTCCACCATGACTGACGCCTTCGACCCTCGATTGCTGGCGCAATCCTGGCCAGCGCCTGCGAAGCCGCGTCCGATTGTAACCTTCGGCGCCGGCTCGATCGTTGGCGACGCGCACTTGCCGGCCTATCGCAAGGCCGGCTTTCCAGTTGCCGGCCTCTACGATCCCGACCATGCCAAATCCGGAAAACTGGCTGAGAAGTGGGGCGTGACGGCGTTCCGCTCGGTGGGCGAGGCGGCCGCTGTCAAGGACGCGATCTTCGATCTCGCAACGCCGCCCGGCCGGCACGCCGAGGTCCTGAAGGCCCTGCCCGATGGTGCGGTCGCATTGATCCAGAAGCCGATGGGCAACTATCTCGGCGAGGCAACCGAGATCCTCGAAATCTGCCGCGCCAAGAAACTCAAGGCTGCGGTCAATTTCCAACTGCGCTTCGCGCCGATGATGCTGGCGCTGAAGGACGCGATCGCCAAGGGCTGGCTGGGCGAGGTCGTCGACTTCGACGCCTGGCTGGCGCTTGCCACGCCGTGGCAGCTCTGGGAATTCCTGCTCAAGGCGCCGCGCGTCGAGATCGCCATGCATTCGATCCATTACCTCGACCTGATCCGACAGCTCCTCGGCGACCCCAAGGGGGTCCACGCCAAAACGCTCGGCCATCCCAATCACAAGGTCGCGCAGACCCGCACCAGCGCCATCCTCGACTATGGCGACACGGTGCGCTGTGCGCTCTCGATCAACCACGATCACAAATTCGGACGCCGGCACCAGGCCTGCGAGTTCCGCATCTGCGGCACCGAGGGCGCTGCCTATGTCAAGCTCGGACTCAATCTCGACTATCCTCGCGGCGAGCCCGATGTGCTGGAGATCTATCCCAAAGGTGGATCCGACTGGGTCAGCGTGCCGCTCACCGGCGAATGGTTCCCCGACGCCTTTGTCGGGCGCATGGCCAATGTCCAGCGCTTCGCGTCCGGGGAAGACAACGAGCTAGTCAGCTCCGTCGAAGATGCCTGGAATACGATGGCGTTGGTGGAGGCCGCCTATAAATCGAGCGCCGCACCGGCGACGCCGCTCGCGGAAAAGCCGTAGGGACGAGATGGAACAGGTCACCTATTTCGAAGACTATGAGATCGGCTCGTCGCGGCTCACCGGCGGCCGCACGATCACCGAGACGGACTTCGTCGTCCATGCCGGACACACCGGCGATTTCTTCCCGCATCATATGGACGCCGAGTTCATGAAGACGACGCCCTTCGGCCAGCGCATCGCCCATGGCACGCTGGTGTTCTCGGTCGGCGTCGGCCTCACGGCAACCGTCATCAACCCGGTCGCCTTCTCCTATGGCTATGACAGGCTGCGCTTCATCAAGCCGGTGTTCATCGGCGACACGATCCGCACGCGCACGACGATCGCCGCGAAGGAGAACGATCCGAAACGACTGGACTCAGGGCGCGTCATCGAACGCGTCGAGGTCATCAACCAGCGCGACGAAGTCGTACTCGCCGCCGATCACATCTACATCGTCGAGCGGCGTCCCCGACTCGGCTGAACGACGGAGACAAAAACAACATGGCTGATCTGACGGGCAAGGTCGTTGTCGTTACCGCGGCGGCGCAGGGCATCGGTCGGGCAAGCGCGCTTGCCTTCGCCAAGGCCGGCGCAATCGTCCACGCCACCGACATCAACGAGGCGGTTCTGCCCGAGCTCGGCAAGATGCCCGGCGTCAAGACCCGCAAGCTCGACGTGCTGAACGACGAGGCCGTGAGGGCCGCCTTCGCCGAGATCGGCCGCGTCGACGTGCTGTTCAACTGCGCCGGCTTCGTCCATTCCGGTTCGATCCTCGAGATGAAGGACGAGGACCTCGACTTCGCCTTCAATCTCAATGTGCGCGCCATGATCCGCACCATCCGCGCCGTGCTGCCCGGCATGCTGGAGCGCGGCGATGGCGCCATCATTAACATGGCCTCGGTCGCGGGCGCGCCGAAGGGCGTGCCCAACCGCTTCGCCTATGGCGTGACCAAGGCGGCCGTGATCGGCCTGACCAAGTCGATCGCCGCCGATTATGTCGCCAGGGGAATCCGCTGCAACGCGGTCTGCCCCGGCACGGTGGAGAGTCCGTCGCTCGAAAGCCGCATGCGCGCGCAGGGCGACTATGAGGCCGCCCGCGCCGCCTTCATCGCCCGTCAGCCGATGGGAAGGCTGGGCACGGCTGAAGAGATCGCCGATCTCGCCGTCTATCTCGCCGGCGCGACTTACACGACCGGACAGGCCTATAATATCGACGGCGGCTGGTCGATCTGATGAGGCACTGAGCATGACACGCATTACCGATCTTCGCACCTTCGACCTGCGCTTTCCGACGTCGCAAAGCCTCGACGGGTCGGACGCGATGAACCCCGACCCGGACTACTCCGCGGCCTATGTCATCCTCGACACCGACGTCCCGTCGTTGAAGGGCCATGGGCTCACCTTCACCATCGGCCGCGGCAACGAGATCTGCTGCGCGGCGATCGAAGCGCTGCGCCATCTGGTCGTCGGGCTCGACCTCTGCTGGGTCAAGGAGGACCCCGGCCGTTTCTGGCACCACGTGACCGGCGACAGCCAGCTGCGCTGGATCGGCCCGGACAAGGGCGCCATGCATCTTGCGGTCGGCGCGGTCGTCAATGCGGTCTGGGACCTGTGGGCGAAGGAAGCCGGCAAGCCGGTCTGGCGGCTGGTCGCCGGGATGAGCCCGGAAGAGACCGTCAAGATCGTCGACTTCCGCTACCTCACCGATGCGATCACGCCGGTCGAGGCGCTGGAGATCCTGAAGAAGGCCGAAGCCGGCAAGGCCGAGCGTATCGCCACGCTCGAGCGCGAAGGTTATGCCTGCTATACCACCTCGGCCGGCTGGCTCGGCTATCCCGACGACAAGCTGCGGCGGCTCTGCCAGGAAGCGGTCGACCAGGGTTTTGACCACATCAAGCTGAAGGTCGGCCGCGACCGCGCCGACGACATCCGCCGCCTCAGGATCGCCCGCGAGGTGATCGGCCCGGACCGCTACCTGATGATCGACGCGAACCAGGTCTGGGAGGTCGACCAGGCGATCGACTGGCTCACCGACCTCGCCTTCGCCAAGCCCTTCTTCATCGAGGAACCGACCAGCCCGGACGATGTTGCCGGCCATGCGAAAATCCGCAAAGCCGTGGCGCCGATCAAGGTCGCGACCGGCGAGATGTGCCAGAACCGCATCATGTTCAAGCAGTTCATCGCAGGTGGCGCCATCGACGTCGTGCAGATCGATTCCTGCCGCATGGGCGGGCTCAACGAAGTGCTGGCCGTGCTTCTGATCGCGGCCAAGTTCGGCTTGCCGGTCTGGCCGCATGCCGGCGGCGTCGGCCTGTGCGAATATGTCCAGCATCTGTCGATGATCGACTATGTCGCCCTCTCGGGCACCAAGCAGGACCGCGTGATCGAATATGTCGATCACCTGCATGAGCATTTCCTCGATCCCTGTGTCATCGAGAACGCGGCTTACATGCCGCCGACGGCACCAGGCTTCTCGATCGAGATGAAGGCGGATTCCATTGCCGCCTATCGACATCGCGGTTGACTGCGAGTCGTAACGCAGGCGATCAAACCTGCGTTACGACATCGCTTCTGAACCGTTCACCGCGGCGAGCGCCGTGATCCGCGTCAATCAACCTCGACGGCAAGCACCGAGACGCAATCACCGGCCTTGACCAGGCCCGGGAAATGACGCGCGGCCAGCAGGCCCGACATCCTGGCCCTGATCTCCTGCGGCGCGACGCCGGTGCGGCCTGTCGAATGGATGCGCGCCACGACCTGGCCCTCATCCACTTTCTCGCCGAGATCGACCATGGTCTCGATCATGCCGTCCTCCTCGGCGAAGGCAAAGCAATCGCCCGAAGGCATGTCGAGCCAGCGGGTTCTGCCCTTCTCGATCGTACCAGCGACGATGCCGGCGTGGCGAAGCACGTTGAGCACGCCGCGACGGGCGATGCGTACCGTCTCGGCCCGTGATGTGCCGCCGCCGCCAAGCTCGGTGGTGACGAAGACCTTGCCCATCTCCTCCGCCACCGTGTCATACATGCCGACCGTGTCGATCTCGGTCATGCGCATCGAGAACGGCGCCGAGAAAGCCTCGACAGCGGCGAAGGCCTTCTCTTCCTGCGCCTTGTCGAGCAGCGTGTGCGCGGCGCAGAACGGCACGAAGTCCAGCGTCTTTCCGCCGGAGTGGAAGTCGAACACGATGTCTGCCCGCGGCAGCAATTCGCGCTGGAAATAGTCGGCGATCTTCTCCGTCACCGTACCGTCCGGCCGGCCGGGGAAGCTGCGGTTCATGTTGCCCTTGTCGATCGGCGAGGTGCGGGTGCCGGCTCGGAAGGCCGGATAGTTCATCGCCGGCACGATGATGACCGTGCCGGAGACATCCTTAGGATCGAGCGTGCGGGCGAGTTCGTAGAGCGCCAGCGGTCCCTCATACTCGTCGCCGTGATTGCCGCCGGTGAGCAGCGCCGTCGAGCCCTTGCCGTTGCGGACGACGCAGATCGGGATCATCACCGAGCCCCAGGCGGAATCGTCGCGGCTGTAGGGCAAGCGCAGGAAGCCGTGCTGGACGCCGTCGCGTTCGAAGGCGACGGTCGGCGTGATCGGCGATGGACGCAGAGCTGACATTGCCTCAATCCTTCACGAACAGCTTGCGCGGCACATTGGCCAGGCACTCGACACCGGTCTCGGTGATCAGGATCGACTCGGTGATCTCTAGTCCCATTGTCTCAAGCCAGAGACCCGTCATGAAATGGAAGGTCATGCCGGGCTTGAGCTCGGTGCGGTCGCCGGGGCGCAGGCTCATGGTGCGCTCACCCCAGTCCGGCGGATAGGAGATGCCGATCGGGTAGCCGGTGCGGTTGTCCTTGACGATGCCGTACTTCTTCAGCACTGCGAAGAAGGCATTGGCGATGTCCTCGCAGACGTTGCCCGGCTTCGCGGCGGCAAGGCCCGCCTCCATGCCTTCCAGCGTCGCCTTCTCGGCGTCGAGGAAGGCCTGCGTCGGCTTGCCTAGGAAGACCGTGCGCGACAGCGGGCAATGGTAGCGGTTGTAGCAGCCGGCGATCTCGAAGAACGTGCCCTCGCCCGCCTTCATCGGCTTGTCGTCCCAGGTGAGATGCGGCGCGGAAGCGTCGGCGCCCGACGGTAGCAGCGGCACGATCGCCGGATAGTCGCCGCCGATGCCCTCGACGCCGCGCGTGCCGGCGTCGTAGATCTCGGCGACCAGATCGCATTTGCGCATGCCGACTTCGATCTTGTCGACGATGCGCTGGTGCATCGCCTCGACGATGCGGGCGGCATTGCGCATGTAGTTGATCTCGGTCGGGCTCTTCACGGCGCGCTGCCAGTTCACCAGCGCGGTGGCGTCGACGAAACGGGCGTTGGGCAGGTGCTTCTGCAGCGAGGCGAAGGCGGCCGCCGAGAACCAGTAATTGTCCATCTCGACGCCGATGGTCAGCTTGTCCCAGCCGCGCTCTGCCAGCACGCTCGCGAGGTAGTCCATCGGGTGCCGCTCGGTCGACTGCACATAATGGTCAGCGTAGCCGATGATGTTGTCGTGGGCGAGATAGGCGGTGCGCTTGGCGCCGTTGGCGTCCTGGCCGCGGCCATACCAGACCGGCTCGCCCGAGGGCGGCACGATGACCGCCTGATGCACATAGAAGGACCAGCCGTCATAGCCGGTCAGCCAGGCCATGTTGGAGGGATCGCTGACGATCAGCAGATCGACCCCCTTGGCCTCCATGGCTTTCCGCGTCTTGGCGAGGCGATCGGCAAATTCGCCTCGCGAGAATTTCAAGTTTGGCTGCATCGTTCTTGGTCCTCGTTTGTTGGGCCTCGCGGCCAGGCATCAGCTTTCGAAAACGGTTCCGGCATTGGCTGCCCGCGCGCGGTCGCGGGCCAAAGTGGCGATCGCAGTGTCCTGCACGCCGGTACCGGTGAGGTCGGCGACGGTGATGTCGCCGGCCGAGCGTCGTCCGTGCTTTTTCCCGGCGATGATCTGGCCGAGCTCGGTCACGTCGGCGTCGGCGGCCATCACGCCCGCCTCGATGGCGTGATGGAGCTCGCCGAGGCGCCGCGTCTGTTTCGCGCTGTCGGCGACATAGAGATCGGCCATGCGCAGGATCGCCGGCGCGATCTCGTTTTTGTGCTCGGCATCCGACCCCATGGCGGTGATGTGCTGGCCGGCGGAAACGAAACCGGCCTTGATCAGCGGCTCGGTCGACGGCGTGGTGGTAACGATGATGTCGGCCTCTGCCGCCGCCTTCGCCGCATCCGGCTCGGCGCGCACCATGATGCCCAGCTTCTCGCGTAAGCGAGCGGCGGCCGCCTCGGCCTTCGCTGCGTCACGGGCCCAGATGCGGGCTTCCTCGATCGGCCTGACAAGGCGCAAGGCCTCCAACTGCAGGCCGGCCTGCAAACCGGCGCCGAAGATCGCGGCCACGGTGGAGTCTTCTCGCGACAAGAACCTGGCCGCGACCGCGCCGGCTGCGGCGGTGCGGACATCGGTCAGATAGCCATTGTCGAGCAGCAGCGCTTCGACCACCCCGGTCTTTGCCGAGAGCAGCACCATCATGCCGCCGCCGCTGGGCAGGCCGAGCTTCGGATTGTCGAAGAAGCCGGAGCTGATCTTGATGGCGAAGCCGTCGATGCCGGGCACATAGGCGGACTTCACGTCGACCTCGCCGCGATGCTCGGGAATGTCGAGCCGCAAGATTGGCGGCATTGCCACCGGCAGCGTGGCCAAAGCGCGGAAAGCATTCTCGACACAGGCGACGGCGTCGAGATCGAGCGTCACGATCTTGCGCAGATCCGCTTCGGTGAGGATGGTCATGCGGCTCATGCGATGCGCTCCACGATGGCCCACGCTGCGAAGGAAGGCGCTCCGTCGCACCCCCCTCTGGCCTGCCGGCCATCTCCCCCGCAAGGGGGGAGATCAGCAGCTTTGCCGACGGCACTTGTCCTGCAACGTCGGTGATTGGCGAAAGCGATGGCGACATCCAATCTCCCCCCCTGCGGGGGAGATGTCCGGCAGGACAGAGGGGGGTGGGCGGGAACTAGACGCAGAAGAACTTTCATGCAGCGTGCTCCGTTATGAGTTCGCCGCAGACGATACGGCGATGCAGGCTCATGTCGATGTTGCGGCCGGAGAGGATGAGGACGGTCGGGCCTTTCGCCTTCACCTTTCCGGAAAGCAGCGCGCCGATGCCGACGGCGCCTGCGCCCTCGACGATCTCGCGCTCTTTCTCATAGGCATGGCGGATGCCGGCGGCGATCTCGTCCTCGGAAAGCAGGATGACATCGTCGAGCAGGCTGCGGCACATGGCAAAGGTCAGTTGGTTGTCGAGGCCGATGCCGCCGCCGAGCGAATCCGCCAGCGTCGGCAGTTCCTCGACCTGCACCGGCCGGCCGGCATCGAGGCTCGCCTTCATCGCCGCACCTCGCTCCATCGAGATGCCGAGAACTTTCGTGCTCGGGCTCACACCCTTGACGGCCGCCGCGACGCCCGCGGCCAATCCGCCGCCGGAGAGCGGTACAAGCACGCTTGCTGCGTCCGGGACCTGCTCCATGATCTCCAGCCCGAGCGTGCCCTGCCCGGCGATGATGTCGGGATGGTCGAACGGAGGCAGCATAATCAGCCCCTCCTTCGCGACCAGCCGGTCGACTTCCTGCTGGGCATCATCTTGGCTGTTGCCGACGATGCGGATATCCGCGCCCAGACGGCGGATGGCGTCGAGCTTGTTTTCGGGCACCAGTTTCGACATGCAGATCACTGCGCGCATGCCTTCGAGCCTGGCGGCATGCGCAAGCGCGCGGCCGTGATTGCCGGTCGACGCCGCGACGACGCCGCGCGATCTTTGCTGCGGGCTCAACGCGGCGATGGCGTTGGACGCGCCGCGCAGCTTGAACGCGCCGGTGGTCTGGTGATGCTCCAGCTTGAGGTGGACGGGATGGCCCGCGCGATCCGACAGGCTTTGCGACAAGACGGTTGGCGTCCGCTCAATCTTGTTGGCGATACGCTCGCGGGCGGTGCGTATGTCCGCGAGGGCGATGGCGCGCGTCATCGGGCGACCCCCTCTGGCCTGCCGGCCATCTCCCCCTCAAGGGGGGAGATCACCAGCTTCGACGCTGTCTCTCTTCTTGCAACGTCGATGATTGGCGAAAGCGTAACAGCAGCCAATCCCCCCCCTTGAGGGGGAGATGGCCGGCAGGCCAGAGGGGGTCGCTCTTGTAAGCAGGACATAATTTTACTGTCCAAGCGGCTTCGTCATCAGCCGGCCGAACTCCGGCCGTGGTGTGTCGTCGCCGCAGAGTCGCAGGCAATTCCAGGCGCTGGCCTGGTTACTGGTGACGACCGGGCGGCCGATCGCCTCCTCCATGCCTGGAACGGCAAGCGCCGCGCGTAGCGCCGTGCACGAAACGAACAGCGCATCGGCCCGTGCATGGGTGACTTTGCGCGCCAGATCAACGAGAGCGCCCGGCTTGATGCGCGCCATCTCGCGGTCGTCCTCGAAGCCGAGACAGGTGAAGCTCTCGATGTCGAAGCCGTGCGCGGCGAAATAGGTCGCCATCGGCCGGCTGGTCTCGATGGTGTAAGGGGTCAGAATGCTGATGCGCTTCACCCCGAAGGCATTCAGGCCGCGCACGCCGGCCATGGGTGGCGTGACCACGGGAACGTTCGGTTTGGCCGCCTGGATCGCGGCTTCGATCTCGGCGTCGCCGATCACCACGGAGGCCGAGGTGCAGGAGTAGCAGATGGCGTCGAGCGGCTCGTCAGGCAGGATGAGCGCCGCGCCCGCCGAAAGCTGCGGCTGCATCTTGCGCAAATTCCCCGGCGTCGTCGGATTGGCATAGGGAATGCGCGCGACATAGACGCCGATCCGCTCGCTCGCCACCATGCGGCGGAAGTCGATCTCGCTGGTATGGTCGGTGGCAAGGGCGATCAGGCCGACGCGTTTTTCCAGCGGACGCGCATCGAGGGCGGGCCGGCTCGGCGCCAGCCGGATTTCGGGCAACGGTTTCATGACTTTCATCTTTCGATCCTGCCGTAGCGGTGCTCCAGCCAGCGCAAGAGTACGACGGAGCAGAGGCTGATGACGAGGAAGAAGGCGCCAACCAGCGTCATCGGTTCGATGTAGCGATAGTAGCTGTTGGCGACGCTCTTGGCCTGGTTCATCAGCTCGAGCACGGTGATCGCCGAAAGCAGCGGCGTCTCCTTGAACATGGCGATGAAATAGTTGGCCAGGGCCGGGATCATCGGCGGGATCGCCTGCGGCAGGATGACATGCGTCCAGGTGTGGTGGCCGCTCAGATTGCAGGCCTTGGCGGCCTCCCACTGGCCGCGCGGCACATTGTCGATGCCGGCGCGATAGACCTCGGCGGTATAGGTGCCGTAGTGCAGACCGAGCCCGATGACGCCCGCCACCAGCGGCGGCAAGAGGATGCCGATGTCGGGCAGCACGTAGAAGATGAAGTAAAGCTGCACCAGGAGCGGCGTGCCGCGGATGAATTCGGCGAACCAGCCGACGCTGCGCGACACGGCCCGGTTCGGCGAGCGCCGCGCCAGCGCGATGGCGAGGCCGACGATCGCCGCCAGGACCGAGCCGAGCATCGTCGCCAGGATCGTGATCTTCACGCCCTGGATCAGCGTCGGCATGATCTCCCGGACAAAATTCCAATCCCATTCCATCAGACACGCACTCCGTCGAGGCCGCGCGCCATGCGGCGCTCCAGCGAACGCACGCCCCAGGAGATGATCAGCGCGAGCACGAAATAGATGACGAGAACGGAGACGAACGGCATCAGCGTGCTGCCTGTCTGCGAGCGCACGACCTGCGCCTGGAAGGTGAGGTCGGCGAGCGAGATCAGCGACACGACCGACGTCGCCTTGAGCAGTTCGATCGCGTTGTTGCCGAAGGTCGGCAGCATGATGAGCAGCGCCTGCGGCAGGATGACGTGGCGCATGCCTTGCCAACGGCCGAGATTGAGCGCCGTGCAGGCCTCATATTGCTCGCGGCCGATCGACAGGATGGCGCCGCGCACCACTTCCGCCGCATAGGCGCCGACATTGAGGCCAAGCGCCAGCACACCAGCCTGGAGGGGCGTCAGTGACAAGCCGGCGAAGGGCAGCACGAAATAGGCCCAGAACAGTTGCACGAAGATCGAGGTGCCGCGGAAGAACTCGATGTAGATCGTGGCCAAGGCGCGCACGATGAAGAAGCGCGACACGCGGCCCATACCGGCGAGAAAAGCCATGACGAGCGCGAGCACCGATCCCATGAGCGTCAGCTCGATGGTGACAAGCGCTCCCTGCAATATCAGGCCGAGATAGCCGGACCACTGGGTCATTGGGTTTCAAAATTCCAATCGTTTGCTGTTATGCGAGACAGCGCGACAGCCCCTTCTCCCCGTTCACGGGGAGAAGATGCCGGTCCACCCTCCGAAGCTGCAGCGTAGCTGCTGCGAAGGACGGGCAGGCAGATGAGGGGCAGCGCTAACCTTGAAATGCTGGCGCCGCCCCTCATCCGTCACTTCGTGACACCTTCTCCCCGTTGAACGGGGAGAAGGAAGAAGCCGCGCTTACTTCGCCGCGCAGAGCTTCTCGCGCGTCGTCGACATCGCCGCCTTGGCGGAGAAGCCGTAGGGCTCGATGATCTTGGCGAACTCGCCGGATTTCTTCATCTTGGCGAGCTCGACGTCATAGGCATCGCGCAGCGCCTCGTCGCCCTTCTTGAAGGCGGCGCCGTCGCAGTAGACCGGCGCGCCCTGCACCGGCGCTATCACTTCGAGGTTCGGATCGTTGGCCTTCTTGATCAGGTCGTTGATCGACAGCACCGGCAGCGAATAGGCGTCGATGCGACCGTCCTGCACCATCTTCAGGCCGCTCTGGCCGTCCGGCACGACGATGACGCGGTCGCGCGGCACGCCGGCGGTGAGCGCCAGCTTCTCCTCGGTGCCGCCGCCAGGTGCGCCGACGGTGGCGGACGTGTCCTTGGCGATGTCCTCATAGCTCTTGAAGCCCTTCGGATTACCCTTCTTCACCAGCATCGCCTCGGCATCGCACAGCACCGGCTCGGAATAGGCGACTGCCGCGCAGCGCTCCGGCTTCATGAACAGACCGGCGGTGACGACGTCGAAGCGGCCGGCCTGCAGGCCGGGGATCATGGCGCCATATTCGGAGATGGAGGCAACGATATCGTTGACGCCGAGGCGCTTGAAAATCTCGCGCGCCACGTCGGGCGCGGCGCCCGAGACCTTGCCGTCGGCGGCCACCGCCGTGTAGGGCGGCTCATTGGCGATGGCGACGCGGGCGAAGCCTTGCCCCTTGAGCTCCTCCAGCTTGGCGTCGTCGGCCGAACGCGCACCAGAGGCGACCAGCACCGCGGCCACTGCGAGGCCGGCGACGCCAGCCAGAATGCCAAGTTTCTTCATCGTTCCCAACTCCTTATCTCTCTTCTTGGTTTGCTCGGTTCGGGACAGCGTTCTCGCCGCCCGTTTCTGGTCTTCGGGACGGCTTCACCGCCCCTGGGGCATTGCGGTCAGACGCGGTGTCCGGCCGCGATGATCTTCTTCAGGAAGCCCTGCGTGCGTTCCTGCTTGGGATGGCGGAAAATCTCGTCGGGCTTGCCTTCCTCGACGATCCTGCCGCGGTCGAAGAACAGCACCCGGTCGGCGAAGTCGTGGGCGAAGCCCATCTCGTGGGTGACCAAAAGCATCGTCATGTCGGTCTCGGCGGCGAGCTTGCGCATAACGTTGAGCACCTCCTCGACCAGTTCGGGATCGAGCGCCGAGGTGACCTCGTCGAACAGCATGATCTTGGGCGACAGCGCCAGCGCCCTGGCGATCGCGACGCGCTGCTTCTGTCCGCCGGAAAGCTGCGCCGGCATCGCCTTGGCCTTGTCGGCCAGGCCGACCATGTCGAGCAGTTCCATCGCCCGCTTTTCGGCGGCGACGCGCGCGACGCCCTTGGTCAGCATCGGCGCCAGCGTCACGTTGTCCATGACGCATTTGTGCGGGAACAGATTGAAGAGCTGGAAGACCATGCCGATCTTCTGGCGCATCTTGGCCAGGTGCCGCTCGTCGGCCGGCAGCAGCTGCCCGTTGCGCTCCATGTGATAGAGCTGCTCGCCGTCGATCTGGATGTGGCCGCCGTCGATCTTCTCCAGCGTCATCAGGATGCGCAGGATCGTCGTCTTGCCCGATCCGGACGGACCGATCAGCGCCAGCTTCTCGCCCGGCATGACCTGCATCGACAGGCCGTCCAGCACCTTGAAGGTACCGAAGCTCTTCGAAATGGCGTCGACCTTGATAATGGGCGCGGGCAACAGATTTCCCCGTTCTGGAGCAGCCTATGCCCTTAACGATGCGAAACACTCCAAATCATGTCAATTAGGAAAATAATATCATGACAATATTTCGGGCGTCGCACAATTTCAGGGCAATCTGCGCTCCGCTTATGCATCAGATGGCGAGCAGGAGATGCTCCGGATCGCCGAGCAGGAGCTTGGCGACAACGCTCAAGCCCGCGCGCAGTTCCCCCTCGGTGGTCGATCCGAGCGAGATACGCACGGCCGGATGCCAGGGCGTGTCGGCGATGCGGAAAGACGTGCCCGGCGCGATCGCCACGCCACGCAGGCGCGCCTGCGCGACAAAGCTCTCCTCGGCCCGGTCGCCGGGCAGCTCCAGCCAAAGATGCAGCCCGTCGCGATGGCTGCGATAATCGACGCCCGAGAGCACTTCCGCCGCGATCTCCTGCCGTCGCCTGAGCGCCCCGCGCTGCCACTTGACCAGCTCCATCGCCGTACCGTCGCTCACCCAGCGCGTCGCAATCTCCGCCACCATCGGCGTCGCCATCCAGTTCGAGACGAGGTGGCGGTTGGCGACGGCAGCGACGTAGCGGTCCGGCACGGCGAGATAGCCGATGCGCAAACCCGGCACGACGATCTTGGTGAATGAGGTGACGTAGAGCGTTCGCTCGGGCGCGAAAGCAGCGACAGCGGGAGGCCGGCCTTCGACCAGAGGCCCAAGAACATCGTTTTCGATGATGGCAATATCGTGCTTGCGCGCGACGGCCGCGATCTGCTCGCGTCTGGCGGCATCCATCAAGGTGGCCGTCGGGTTGATGACCGAAGGCTGGACGAAGACGGCGCGGATGTCCGACAGACGGCAGGCCTCGTCGAGCGCCTCGGGAATGAGCCCATTGCCGTCGATCGGCAGGCCTTCGAGGTTGAAGCCGAGATAGCGGGCAAGCGGCACCAGCGTGTGGTGGCCGATCGCCTCGGTGGCGACGGTCGAGCCGGGTGGCGCCACACTCATCAGCGCCACCGTCATGCCGGCCGTGGCGCCATTGGTCAGGCAGATATTCTGCGGCGACGCTTCGAGGCCGCAGAGCTTCAGCCACTCGACGGCCACCGCGCGATGGCGCGGGAACACCATGTTCGGCCGGAACGACAGCGCCGAGCTCGACGGCAGGTTCTCGGAGAGCCACCCCAGTGCCTGCTTCAGCTTCTCCAGATGCATCGGCTCGCAGACCGGCTTCAGGATGGAAAGATCGATGACCTCGCCCAACCGTTCTGGGAGGTAGGGCGGATCCGGCTCGCGGCGCTGCGTCTGCACGAAGCTGCCGCGTCCGATCTCGCCGGAGATCAGGCCGCGGCGAATCAGCTCCTCATAGGCGCGGCTGACGGTCTGCACGGAAAGTTTCAGGTCATCCGCAAGGCGTCGGTGCGTCGGCAGCCGAGCGCCATTGGCGAGCCGCCCGTCATGGATCGCGCGCGCGAACTGGTCGGCCAGCGAAAGGTAGGCCGGCCGGCGGATGAGAGCGGGATCTGGCTGCCATAATGTCATGACTTATTAGAGATCGAAATCAGTGCAATTGACAATCGAAATAATGCATCGTCATGGTGTCTTGGACAGAAAACGGAGCCGGCATGGCGGCAGCGAAACTCGACCCGATCGACATCAAGATCCTGGACGCCATCCAGCGCGACGGGCGCATCACCAAGCTGGCGCTGGCCGAGAAGGTCGGCCTGTCGCCGACGCCTTGCTGGATGCGGCTGCGCAAGCTGGAGAAGGCCGGCATCGTTTCCGGCTATCACGCCTCGATCGCCATGCGCGCGATCGCGCCGGTGGCGACCGTGCTGATGGAGGTGACCTTAGCCAGCCACCGCCAGGCCGACTTCGACCGTTTCGAGCGTGTCGTCCGCGACATCCCGGAGATCGTCGCCTGCTGGTCGGTCGGCGGCGGCGTCGACTATGTGCTGAAAGTGATGGCGCGCGACATCGACGCCTATCAGCGGCTGGTCGACGCCCTGCTGGAACGCGAGATCGGCATCGACCGTTACTTCACCTACATCGTCACCAAGACGGTGAAGGAGGAGACGGTGTTGCCGGTCGCCGATCTGCTGCCGGGGTAATCGTAAGGCAGAGAGATCGTCTCTGCGGACGAGCCAATAGAGACAATCTCTCTACGGACGGACGCCGAAACAGTCTCCTTTTTTGCTCGGCACGTCCGATGCTTCGCCCAATCGAGGGAGATGTCGATGTCCGCGCATTTTGCACGCCCGCACCGCCACGAAGCACTGGACCGCCTGACCGATCGCCGTCTGCTGCGCGATCTCGGCTATGTCGGCGGCCACTGGACGGCTGGCCATTCGGCCGCGAGCTTCGAGGTCACCGACCCCGCCACCGGCGCCACCGTGGCCTTCGTCGCCGCGCTAGATGCCGGTCAGACGATCGAGGCGATCGACGCGGCGTCCCGCGCCCTGCCCGCCTGGCGCTCTGGCCTGCCGCAGGAGCGCTCCAGGATTTTGAGAAAATGGTTCGAGCTGATGATCGCCGCCAAGGACGACCTTGCGCTGCTGATGACACTCGAACAGGGCAAGCCGCTGAAGGAATCGCTTGGCGAGATCGACTACGCCGCCTCCTTCGTCGAGTGGTATGCCGAGGAAGCGAAACGCCTCAATGCCGAAAGCGTCAGCAGCCATCTGCCCAACGCCGAGATGACGGTGCGCCGCGAGCCGCTCGGCGTGGTCGGCGTCGTCACGCCATGGAACTTTCCGTCGGCCATGCTCACCCGCAAGGCCGCGGCGGCGCTTGCCGCCGGCTGCACCGTGGTGGCGCATCCGTCCTCCGAGACGCCGCTGTCGGCGCTGGCATTAGCCGAACTTGGCGAGCGCGCCGGACTGCCGGCCGGCGTCTTCAATGTCGTCACCGGTGATGCCCGCACGATCGTCGGCGCGATGTGCGCCGATGCCAGGGTTCGCGCCATGAGCTTCACCGGCTCGACCGAAGTCGGCAGGCTGATCGCCGCGCAGAGCGCGCCGACCATGAAGCGGCTGGTGATGGAGCTCGGCGGCCATGCGCCGCTGATCATCTTTGACGACGCCGATATCGACAAGGCGGTGACGATCGCGATCGACGCGAAATTCGCCACCTCCGGCCAGGATTGCCTGGCCGCCAACCGCGTCTATGTGCAGCGCCAAATCTACGACCGCTTCTGTGCCGCCTTCGCCCGTCGCATCGAGCGTCTCCGCACCGGCAACGGGCTTTCCGCCGATGCCGATATCGGGCCGCTGATGCATGAGCGCGCCGTCAAGAAGGTGGAGGAGCAGGTCGCCGACGCGCTGGCTCGCGGTGCGCGCTGCCTCGCCGGCGGCAAGCGCCATGCGGCCGGGCCGCTGTTCTACCAGCCGACACTGCTCGTCGATTTGCCGGACGACGCGCTGATCATGCATGAGGAAACCTTCGGTCCTGTCGCCGCCGTGACGCCGTTCGACGACGAAGCCGAGGTTGTCGCCCGCGCCAATGCCACCGAATATGGCCTCGTCGCCTATGTCGTGACCGAGAACGGCGCGCGGCAGGCGCGCATGGGTCGCGCGCTGGAATACGGCATGGTCGCGATCAATCGGGTCAAGATCACCGGCGCGCCGATCCCGTTCGGCGGCGTCAAACAGTCCGGCATCGGCCGCGAAGGCTCGCGCCACGGCCTCGAGGCCTTCACCGATCTGAAATACCTTTGCCTGGACGTCGCCTAAGCGCGCCCTAAAGGAACCCAACAAGGAGAAAAACATGCTCGAACGGTCCAACGAACTCGCCGCCTGGGATCGCGACCATTTCTTCCATCCCTCGACGCATATGGGCACGCATGCGCGCGGTGAATCGCCGGCACGCATCATGGCCGGCGGCGAAGGCGTCACCGTCTGGGACGACACCGGCAGGAAGAGCATCGACGCCTTCGCCGGCCTCTATTGCGTCAATGTCGGCTATGGCCGCCAGAAGATCGCCGATGCGATCGCCACCCAGGCGAGGAACCTCGCCTACTACCACGCCTATGTCGGCCACGGCACCGAGGCGTCGATCACGCTCGCCAAGATGATCATCGACCGCGCGCCGAAGGGCATGTCGAGGGTCTATTTCGGCCTCTCCGGCTCCGACGCCAACGAGACCAACATCAAGCTGATCTGGTACTACAACAACGTCCTGGGACGGCCGGAGAAGAAGAAGATCATCTCGCGCTGGCGCGGCTATCATGGCTCGGGCGTGATGACGGGTTCGCTGACCGGGCTCGAACTGTTCCACAACGCCTTCGACCTGCCGCGCGCGCCGATCATGCACACCGAGGCGCCCTACTATTTCCGCCGTGCCGACCGCTCGATGAGCGAGGAGCAGTTCTCGCAATATTGCGCCGACAAGCTCGAGGAAATGGTCCTCGCCGAAGGCCCGGATACGGTGGCGGCCTTCATCGGCGAGCCGATCCTCGGCACCGGCGGCATCGTGCCGCCGCCGGCCGGCTATTGGGCAAAGATCCAGGCCGTGCTGAACAAGTACGACGTCCTGCTCGTCGCCGATGAGGTGGTGACCGGCTTCGGCCGTCTCGGCACGATGTTCGGCTCCGACCACTACGGCATCAAGCCCGACCTGATCACCATCGCCAAGGGCCTGACCTCCGCCTACGCGCCGCTTTCCGGCGTCATCGTCTCCGACAAGGTCTGGCAGGTGCTGGTCAAGGGCTCCGACAAGCTGGGTTCCCTCGGCCATGGCTGGACTTATTCTGCGCACCCGATCTGCGTTGCCGCGGGCGTCGCCAATCTCGAGCTGATCGACGAGATGGACCTGGTGAGGAACGCCGGCGAGACCGGCGCCTATTTCCGTGCCGAGCTCGCCAAGGCCGTCGGCGGCCACAGGCATGTCGGCGAGGTTCGCGGCGACGGCATGCTGGCGGCGGTCGAGTTCGTGAAGGACCGCGACGACCGCGTCTTCTTCGATCCGGCGTTGAAGGTCGGTCCGCAGATCGCCACGGCGCTGGCAGCCAGCGGCGTCATCGGCCGCGCCATGCCGCAGGGCGACATCCTCGGCTTCGCGCCGCCGCTCTGCCTGACGCGCGAGGAGGCCGACACGATCGTCGCCAAGACCGCCGACGCCGTGAACAGCGTGCTCTCGGCTCTCTGATTTTCGACCCTTGGCGCTGCCCCTCATCCGCCTGCCGGCACCTTCTCCCCGTGAAAGACGGGGAGAAGGGACAAGCTCCAGCGCTGGCGATCCGCCTCTCCCCGTTCTTCACGGGGAGAGGGTATGGGTGAGGGGCAGCGCTGACCTGCACAGTTGGAAGTAACATCCATGAAGTCCCATCCCACTATTCCAGCAACCATGGCCGCCGTGCAGCTCACCGGCCATGGCGGCATGGAGAAGCTCGTCTACCGCACCGACGTGAAGGTGCCCTCGCCGGCTGCCGGCGAGGTGCTGGTCAAGGTCAGTGCCTGCGGCATGAACAACACCGACGTCTGGGTCCGCCAGGGCGCCTATGGCACCGAGGAAGATGCGGCCGCGGTGTCGACCTGGCGCCGGCAGGGCAACACGCTGACCTTCCCGCGCATCCAGGGCACCGACACGGTTGGAACGATCGTCGCTGTCGGTGACGGTGTGTCCGCCGAGCGCATCGGCGAGCGGGTGATGGTCGACTTCTCCATCTACAACCGCGACGACGATTCGCTGGCCGACATCGACTATATGGGCCATGGCCGCGACGGCGGTTATGCCGAATACCAGGCGCTGCCGGCCGAGAACGCGCATGTCGTCGACACCGACTTGAGCGATGTCGAGCTGGCCACCTTCTGCTGTGCTTATCTCACCGGCGAGCAGATGCTGGAGCGCGCGGGCTTGAGAGCCGGCGAGCGCGTGCTGGTCACGGGCGCCTCCGGCGGCGTCGGCTCCGGCATTGTCCAGTTGGCACGGGCGCGCGGCGCCATTCCCTATGCCATCGCCGGCAAGGGCAAGGAGCAGGCCGTGCTCGACATCGGCGCCGAAAAGGTGATCACGCGCGGCGTGGCCGACCTGCCGGCCGCCGTCAACGAGGCGACCGGCGGCCAGCCCATCGACGTGGTCGCCGATCTTGTCGGCGGCGCCATCTTCAACGATCTGTTGCGCATTCTCAGACCCGAAGGCCGCTACACCACCGCCGGCGCCATCGCGGGACCGGTGGTGCAGCTCGATCTACGCACCATGTATCTGAAGCAGTTGCAGCTTCACGGCTCGAGCCAGGGCACGCGGGCGGATTTCCGCCGCATCGTCCGCTACATCGAGGAAAAGAAGATCAAGCCGCTGGTCGGCGGCGTTTACAAACTGTCGGACTTCCACCGCGCCCAGACAGACTTCATGGCCAAGGACTTCGTCGGCAAGCTGGTGGTGGTGCCGGACGCAGTGGCGGATACGGCCGAGGGCTGACCTTCGTGGTCAGCCCTTGCGCTCCTGCAGGATGTTGCCGCCGTCCACGACGAGAACCGCGCCGTTGACGTAGCTTGCCCCGTCTGAGGCCAGGAACAGGACCGCGGCGGCGACTTCTTGCGGTGTGCCGGCGCGTCCAAGCGGCGTTTGTTGCGCGGCGACGAGCTCTTCCGGCGTCGAGGCGCCGGTGGCGATCCAGCCCGGCGCCACGGCGTTGACGGTGACGCCGCTGCGGCCGACCTCCAGCGCAAGCGCGTGGGTGAGGCCGACCATGCCCGCCTTGGCGGCCGAGTAGGCGGCCTCGCCTTCATTGGAGACGTAAGGTCCGGTGACCGAGGCCATGTTGACCACGCGTCCATGGCGGCGCTGAACCATGCCGGCCAGGAAACCGCGTGTGCTCAAGAACGCCGTCTTCAGGCTGACATCGATGCCCCGGTCCCAGTCGCTTTCGCTGAGGTCGAGAAATCGCCGCTGCAGCGCCGGCTGGGCCACCGTCCCCATCCCGGCATTGTTGACGAGGATATCGACCTCGCCGACCTCCGAGCATAGCCGCTCGACATTCGCCGCGCGCGTCAGGTCGGCCACGACCGCACGAACGTCGAGCCCGTCGGCCCGCAGCTCCTCGGCGCGTTGCTCGACACGTTGCGACGAAGCGGTGATCGCGACGGCAAGCCCGGCTTCGCCAAGAGCGCGCGCGACGGCGACGCCGATGCCGTCGGCGGCGCCCGCGCCGGTCACCAGCGCCGTGCGGAATTTGCGAAACACGACCATGAACCCTCCAAGGCGATGAAGCCGATGCCCTGCCACTCAGTATCCGGCGCTGACGCCGAAATCGATCGGAAGCGCCGCTCCGGTGATCGGCGCCGCGCCAGGCTGGCAAAGATAGTGGATGAAGGAAGCGATCTCTTCCACGGTGATGAAGCGAGCTCTTTCCCCTTGCGGGTAGTGCCCCAGAAGCTTCCGCTTGTAACCGTCCGGGTCATTTCCGCCATAGGTCCTCGCCTGATACTCGATCATCGGCGTCGCCGTGTCGCCGGGACAGACGGCGTTGACCCTGATGCCGTGCGGGGCAAGCTCCAGCGCGAGAGCCTTGGTCAAAAGCACCAGCCCGCCTTTGGAGGCGCAATAGACTGCCGCGCCGTTATTGCCGACGATGCCGGCGTCGGACGCAATGTTGATGACGACGCCTTGCGCCGCCGACAGATGCGGAATGGCGGCCGAGATCAGAAAGAACGCGCCCTTGAGATTGACGTCCAGCACCAAGTCCCATTGCGCTTCCTGGACGTCGCTGGCCGGCCCCTCCAGCCAGACGCCAGCGGCGTTCACGAGAATGTCCAGGCCACCTCCCCACTCACGGGCTTTGTCCACCGCTTCGCGGCAGGCAGCGACGGAGCGGATGTCGAGCGGCAAGCCGATCGCTTTCGCGCCTGTCGCGGTAATCCTTGCCACGGCCTCGTCGAGTTTGAGGCCAGGAAGGTCGGCGAGCGCGATCCGCTCGCCGTCTGCCGCGAGGCGAAGTCCGGTCGCGAAACCCATCCCTCCGGCGCCGCCCGCGATCAGGACCGTCCTGCCAGCCATTCGATAACCTCCACGAAACGCCGCCGCGAGCTCATGCCAACCATGTCCGGAAGTCATGCCGCATGCTCCACGCCGGACAAACAATGATCCCAACAGGCAATGATCCCAACAGGTCTGGTCCTTCTGCCCTGGATCACCCCAGCTCCAGCGTCGTTATGCCGAAAACCTTCGTCGGTGCGTTGCCAGGCTTGCCGCCCTTGTACATGCGGGTCGTGGTGAAGCCCGCAACCATGCCGGCAGCCTGAAGCATCGCGGTGAATCCGAACTGGGTGGCTGGCACGTCGATATGCAGCGCTTCGCCCGCCGCTTTGCCCGCCAGTTCCGCCACCAACGCCAAGGCTATGTCCGTGTCGTCGGCGAACAGCGGCCCGACCTTGAATCCCTCCCGGCATCGGCGTGCCACGGCATAGCCGGCAATGCCGGCTGAACCGGCACACAGCAGCGCAATCCGAGGCGGCTGCAGCCATTCCCGCAGGAAGGCCTCTCGCGGCGCCGGGAAGCACTGGCGGTCGTAAGCCAGGATCCCGGCTGTGCTCGCGGCCATCACGGGCAGGATGTCGCTGCCCCCGGCCAGTCCGACCGGACGACCGCTGAAGCGGACGGTCTGATAGGCGGGCGCGAACCCCTTGCGCTGGTAGTTGGCCCGTTGCTCGGCCACGCCGTCGAGACCGATGATACGGTCGCCGAGCCGTGTCATGCCGGCATCCCAGACCGCTTTGCCATGGCCTTCGCCGCGCCGGTCGGGCCGGCAGATGTAAAGGCCGATGAAGCCGAATCCCGCTCCGTAGGCGACGGCCGAAATGCCGGCCACCATCTCGCCGCCGGCAAAGGCGCCGATGAACCCTTCCGGATCGGCCGCGCGCAGCGCGGCGGCGTCGTCGATGCCTGGATTCCAGCCCTCCCCCGCCGCCCAGTCGACGAGCGTTTCCACCTCGCCGGCGGTCAGCGTCCTTATCGTTCTCGGCATCGTTTCACTCGGCGGCCTGAGGCGATGGATTCAAGCCGCCACGATAAGATGCGGCCCGCAAGTTGCAAAGGCCAGCGTCGTCCGCCCGCGCCGCGAAGATGGAGCCGGCCTGCTCAGTTACACCAGACATCCGAGGCACGACTGCTGGCCAACAATTAGCGGGGAGGGGTTTTCCAAATCGATGCAAGGGTTGGCAAAGAAATCGCCGAGCAGTCATTCGTTGTTCCAATCGGCAACTGGACACAACCGGCGAAGGCTATAAATCTTCATTTGCAGTTGCTTGGAATCGAATGGAGTGCCGCAGGAAATGCCGCTGAGCGCCGAAGATATCGCCAGTCATCCTGCAGCTCTCCGCAGTGTGCAGGAGCAGTCGCGCGCGCTCATCCATGTCTACGAAACCAGCCCGCGCCTTGCCGCCGTCTTTGCCACCCAGCAGCGCTGGCTGCTCGGCCACGTCGGGCTCGCCATGCATTTCAGGCGCGACCCCAATGACCGCCGCACCGAGATGACGGTGGCGCGCTTCATCGAGGCCGTGCGCCGGAACTCGGTCGCCAGCCGCAACACCGCCGAGGCGTTCGTCAAGGAAATGCTGCACTACAACATCGCCGAATATGTTTCGACCAGAGGTGATGGCCGTGCCCACCCCTTGCGGGTGACCGCGGCCACCATTGAAACCTTCACCGCCTGGATTCACGCCCATTTGAGAACGCTCGATCGTATCGACGGCGGAACCCGGCTGGCAACCTTCCTCGAGCGGCCCGATGTGCTGGCAAAGCTGCAGCCGTTGATCTGCGACGGCTTGCTGGCATCCGGTCCGGTGCGCGAACCCGAGCAAACCTTCTCGTTGTTTATCTGGCTGAACAACGGCGGCATCGTCATGGACTGGCTGATGGCGGGCATCGATCCGGACGACGCCAGTCTCGACAGGATACCGACCAGCGTCATTTCGATCGGCGAATTCGCGCATTGGCTGAAGCTGTCGCGCACCCATCTGGCGCGCAAGCTCCATGATGCCGAAGCGCTTGGCAGCATCGGCTGGGTCGGTCAGCGCGGACATTCCGTCATGTGGGTCTCGCGACAGTTCTTCGAGGAATACATGGCCGTGCAGGCAGCCAAGCTCGCAATCGTCGACGCGGCTTTCGACGCCTGTTTTCCCGCAGCTGGCGAAATGGGGGCGCCTATCCGGCCTTGAGGATCGCCGAGAAGCGCGGGTCGAAAGCCCTGCTGATCGGCTCGGCCGCGGCGCCCACCGCAATCGCCCAGGGATCGGTGATGCCGAGCTGCAGGCGCGGCAATCGCCGCTCGGGGCGGTCGGCGATGGACGGCAGCAGCGGATACATGGCCTGCAGCAGGCGCCGGGCCAAAGGCTCGGGCGCCCCGCTGGTGAGGATCACGGTCTGCGGGTCGAAGATCGTTTCGATGAGATGCACGCTCCAGCGCAGATCGGATGCGGCACCCTCGATCCAGCCCAGGACCTTGGGATCATCTGCAACAGCCAAGGCCGCCAATCTTGCGTAGAGATTGGCATCGGCGGGATCGAGGCCGAGATGCTGGTAGAGCGAAGCAAGCGAGGCACGGTGCTCGAGTGGCGTCGCGCCGGGGCCGGCCGGCGACAAAAGCGCCCTGCCGATCTCGCCGGCATTGCCGTTGCCGCCATTGTAGAGCTCGCCATTCAGGATCAGCCCCGCGGCGATGCCGTAGCCGACATAGAGGCAGACCGCGTGATCGACACCGTGCGCGGCGCCGACGATGCGCTCCGCCGTGGCGCAGGCGGCAGCATCGTTCTGCAGTCCGACATTCAGTCCGGTGCCTGCCGCAAGCGTCTCCAGCAGTGGGTACTGCTGCCAGGCAGGCATCATCCATTTGTCGTCGGATTCTTTCAGGCCGAACGGTCCCGGCATGGCGACGCCGAGACCGACCAGCCGCCGTTCGGACTGCTCGGTGATGCCGGCCAGTTCGCGCCTGACACGTGCGATGAGAGCGAGGATGGTCTGGACACCCGGCGACGGCTCGTCGAGCGGCAAGTTGGCCTCGGCACGCACTATCACGCTGCCGACCAGATCGACCACCACCACGCGTGTCAGGTGGCGGTCGATCTGCAGGCCGATGGCGAAAGCGCCTTCGGGCACCAGCCTGTAGGGCGTGAAGGGCTGCCCCCTGCCCTTGCGCACCGTGTCCAGCGCCGCGACCAGGCCGTCGCGTTCGAGATCCTCGACGATGTTCGAAACCGCCTGCTTGGTGAGCTGGGTCGCCCGCGCCAAGTCGGCGCGCGAAAGCGCGCCGTTGAGCCGCAGCGCCTCGATCATGACGCGGCGGTTGTGCGCGCTGGTCCCTTCCTGGTTGGTGCCGCTCTTGGCGCGGATCGGGCTGATGTCGTGCACCTGCGTTTCCCCCTTGACTCCATTAAAGGATTGCATGACTAATTAAGTCAAGCGAATTGACTTAATGGTGAAGACCGGAACGGTTTCGAGAAAAAGACGGCAAGGCGCCGAGCCCTCGCCGCCCCACCGTCCCGGCAGATCCGGTCACACGCGATAGCATTCGGAGAAGCGGCGCGCGCCGCCACCCGCAAATGTCGAAATGGGAGAAAAAAGATGCTGAAATCGATCGGTAGAACACTTCTCGGCGCGGTCTGCGTTGGCGGGCTGCTTGTCCCGCACGCCTTCGCCGAAACCACCTTGAATGCGCTCTTCATGGCCCAGGCCGCCTACAGCGAGGCGGATGTCCGCGCCATGACCGAAGGCTTCACCAAGGCCAATCCGGACATCAAGGTCAATCTCGAATTCGTTCCGTACGAGGGCCTGCACGACAAGACCGTGCTCGCGCAAGGGTCGGGCGGCGGCTACGACGTCGTTTTGTTCGACGTCATCTGGCCGGCCGAATACGCGACCAACACGGTGCTGGTCGACGTGTCGTCGAAGATCACCGACGACATGAAGAAGGGCGTGCTGCCCGGCGCCTGGACCACCGTCCAGTATGACGGCAAGTACTACGGCATGCCCTGGATCCTCGACACCAAGTACCTGTTCTACAACAAGGAAATCCTGGAGAAGGCCGGCATCAAGGCGCCGCCAAAGACCTGGGAAGAGCTGGGCGAGCAGGCCAAGATCATCCAGGACAAGGGATTGCTGAAGACGCCGATCGCCTGGAGCTGGTCGCAGGCTGAGGCCGCGATCTGCGACTACACCACGCTCGTCAGCGCCTATGGCGGCGATTTCCTCAAGGATGGCAAGCCGGACTTCCAGAACGGCGGCGGCGTCTCGGCGCTGAAATACATGGTCGACAGCTACAAGTCAGGCCTCACCAATCCCAATTCCAAGGAATTCCTGGAAGAAGACGTCCGCAAGGTCTTCGAAAACGGCGATGCCGCCTTCGCGCTCAACTGGACCTACATGTACAACATGGCCAACGATCCGAAGGACTCGAAGGTCGCCGGCAAGGTCGGCGTCGTGCCGGCGCCGGGCGTTGCCGGCACCAGCGAGGTCTCGGCCGTCAACGGCTCGATGGGCCTTGGCATCACCGCTGTCTCAAAGCACCCGGACGAAGCCTGGAAGTACATCGAGTTCATGACCTCGCAGGCGACGCAGAACCAGTATGCCAAGCTCTCGCTGCCGATCTGGGCCTCGTCCTATGACGATCCGGCAGTGACCAAGGGCCAGGAAGAATTGATCGCCGCCGCCAAGCGCGGTCTGGCTGCGATGTATCCGCGTCCGACCACGCCGAAATACCAGGAGCTGTCGACCGCCCTGCAGCAGGCCATCCAGGAATCGCTGCTCGGCCAGACGACGCCTGAAGACGCGCTGAAGACGGCGGCCCAGAACAGCGGCCTCTGATCTATCGTTCCTCAACGGGCGGCCTCATGCGCGAGCGCCGCCCGTGTTGTTTCTTGATCGGATGAAGGAAGAGAGGCGCCTTCGATGTCAGGCACCTGGATGATGACCCGTGCGTGGCTGCTGATGCTGCCGCTTCTCGTGGTCATGGTCGCCGTCATCGGCTGGCCGCTGGTCGACACGGTTGGCCTTTCCTTCACCGACGCCAAGCTCGTCGGCACTGCAGGCAATTTCGTCGGCATCGACAACTATTCGAAGATGCTGACC